>DASXIL010000186.1:0-9493 GCA_036497985.1 Candidatus Angelobacter sp.
CATGCCGATGTTGTGCAGGTAACCGGCGGCGCGCATCTCGCTGGCTTCAGCAGCGCTCATGCCCAGTGACTCCGCTATTCCGGCAGCATAGCGGCCTACACGGAGAGAATGGCCGTGCATCTGTACGGCCTTTACATCAATCGTGGCGGCGAAGGCAGCTAAAGCGTCGTCCCAGAAAGAGTGGACAGAGGCAACCAGCTTCAGATTGTCGGCAGTGCGCTCTTCCAGTGACATCATGAGTTGGTGGTTGTACATCGCCAGCGCGATAAATGGGGCCAGGTCGCCTATGAGCTTCAGAACTTCAGGGGTGTATTCCGCTCCGGCTTCGCGTTCACCCAGCAGCAGCGCGCCAATCAGCTTGCCATGGACCTTCAAGGGCGCAATGCACCTGAACCATACGCTGGAGATATTTCCGGTGGAACTTAAAAACGTGTCGCAGCGTTCGCGTGAAATTCTTTGCGGCCCAGCTACATTGGTCAGCGCATGCACATGCTTGGAGAGCAGCGGAAAGACGGCGGTCTGGGGGAAGACGACAAAGCCCTGCGCCGCGATGGACGCCAGCATGGCCGGTTTTTCCTGAAAGCGAAACAGCGCGCCTGAGCCGGCGCGTATTGCCGCCATTACCACTTCCAGCGCGCCATTGGCGGTCTGGGAAAGGTCTCGCTCTCCCGTTAGAACGGGACCCAGTTCGGCCAGGACCTGGGAAGCGAGCAGCGGAGGCCTGCTAGTAAAAAAAGAGTCGGCCAATTTTTCGAGCGGCGCAACTCCAGAGCACCTTAGCGTAACAGCTTATACCCTTCATAAGAAAGGTCTAAGTATCGGGATGGTTAACAGGAAAGAGCTTTGCCTGTTAGTTTTGCCAGTTACGTTTGCAAGGCAAGGCTGTTTTCCCGTTCTGCCTTTGGAACCATGTACGGAGAAAGCTATGACTTTTTCGCGAATGGAATGCCTGATGCTGCTAGGCTGCACCGCCGTCGTATTTGGCCAGGTGAAAAAGACTACGCCACCAACCTCGGTGGTAGAAATCTTTGATAGGTCCGTTGACGGACCCGAACGAGCAACCCTGGCGTTGGCAGAGAAAATGCCCGAGTCTCGCTATAGTTTTGTGCCCAGCCAGGGAGAGTTCAAGGGCGTACGCACATTTGCGCAGTTGGCCAGACACATTGCAGTCGCAAACTACCAAATGGGGGCCGCCTTGCTGCGAGAAAAGGTGCCGATCGAATCCGGCCCGCATAACAATGGCCCCGATTCGCTTGTCAGCAAGGCCGACGTGGTGAAGTTTTTGCGGGAATCATTTGTCTATCTGCACAAGGGAATCGCCACGGTCAATGAACACAATCTTCTAGAGGTAGTGGAGTTGCCTGAAGGTGGGCGGGTGCCTCGTCTTTCCGTAGTGACCGCAGCCATCTCCCATCCATGGGACATTTACGGACAGATGATTGAATATTTAAGGATGAACGGGATTGACCCGCAACAGTAACGTCTCAAACCCCAAACTGCTTTTCAGCAAATTTGTTTCGGCACAAAAAAAACGGAAGCTATTCCGCCTCCGTGTCCTCTGTGTTCTCTGTGGTTACGCTCTTAGTTCCCCCGGCTTGCCGGCGGCACAATGCCATTCATGCGCAGGTATTCCACCATCTGTCCGTACTCGTCGGCGGCGTGGATCACCGCGCCGGAAGCGATGAGCAACCGAGGCGCCGAGCCACGGAAGAAGGGAAGCTGTTCCATTGCATTTTCCGGGGTCACTGTCTTGGCCGCGCGATGGCCGACGGCGAACGAATCCTTGAGAAACTGGATGATCTGGTCTTTGGTTTTCAACTCATCCGGACCGTTCGGGCCTTTGATGTTTTCCGGCATCTTCTCGCCGGTCAGTGTGCTCCAGAAGCGATAGTTGGCGGTGGCAGTATGCTTTACCAACACTGCGAAAGTGCGCACGTCCTTGTACGCGCTGTTGGGGATGTTGAGGCTGGCCGGGGTGAAGTCAAACTTGTCTGCCGGCATGGCTTCCGCTGCTTCCACTACGTTCTTTTCGTATTGGCTTACCTGCCGGTCGACTAACGCGGCGAGACTCGCAATGGGCGCGGGCGTGGCCTGCGCGGCTGGTGCCGGTGCCGGCGATGCAGCCGGAGCCGCAGGCTTGGCGCCGCCTTGCGCAAACGCGCTTACGGCAAAGGTCAGGACAGCGAGCAGGCAAAACACTCTCATCTGTTTCATTTTGAAACTCTCCTCGATAAAGCGATCTCAGGCGACGAAAAAAGATACCACGAGCGCAGGGTCTGCACCACCTGCACACCTGGCGGAGCATCCGCAAAGTACAACAAGAAAACACGGAGGGGCTTCATTCCTCCGTGCTCCCATGTTCCTCCGTGTTGAAACTCTAGTTTCCGCCCCGGCTGGCCGGCGGAATGATGCCGTTCATGCGCAGGTATTCCACCATCTGGCCATAGTGATCAAAGGCGTGGGCCACGGCAAACGTAGCGCAGAACAGCTTGGTTGTCTGTCCCTGGCCAAACGGGCTGGGCACCTGTGCAGCCGCATTTTCCGCAGTCAGCGACTTCGCCGCTTTGTGCCCGATTGCGAATGAGTCTTTCAAATATTTCACAATCTCGGCTTTCGTCTTTAGCTCTGAAGGACCATTGTCCTCCTTGGACTCGATCGGCGATTTGTCACCGGTAATCGCGCCCCAGAGCAGGTAATTGGTGGCGGCTACGTGCCTTACTTCTTCGGCAAATGTCTTCACGGTTTTATATTCGCTGCCAGGGATGTTGAGCGAAATAGGAGTGAAATTGAACTTGTCGTCCGGCATGGCCTCAGCGGCGCCAACAAATTCTCTTTCGAGCATGCTGATTTGCTGGTCGACAGCTGATGCAATTGTTGGTGGTGGAGCAGACATCTTGGCGTGAGCATTAGGTGTGGCCGCGGGCTTGGCCGCTTGGGCGAATGCGCTCATGTCAAAGCATGCCAACGCGAGCAGACAAAAAATTCTCAGATGTTTCATGTTGTTCTCCTCTTCTCTCATTTATGAATTGATGGATTGCTGTAAACGATACCACGGCGAGAGCAACAAGCCGGCTGTCAGGGCAATTGCAGCAAAGGTCAGGGCAAACTGGACGCCTGCGGCTGAAGCCACAAATCCCCAAACCGCGCTGCCCAGGGCCAGTCCGCCTTGCAGGACCAGCACGTACATTGAGATCACTCGGGCCCGGACCCAGGCCGGAGCGGCTGTCTGTGCCGCGAGGTTAAGCGTGGCCAGAATGCTGATCCATGCCAGTCCTGCGGCTGCGGAAAACGCCGATGCCACTGCGAGTGAAGGCGAACGTACCAGCCCGCAAAGCGCAACAGCAAAAACCAGCGTTGCGCAGGCGATCACCGCGTCAGGCGAGAGCAGCCGCCTGGCCAGCGCAAGAACTCCCGCGCCGCCGAGCGCGCCTAGTCCAAAGAATGCCAGCATTGCGCCAAAGCCTTCCGCGCCAAACTTGCTGGCGATCAACGGAAGCAATGCCCAGAACACACTGGCGAAAATGGAAAACAGCAGCGTGCGCACCAGCACGGTGCGAATACGCGGTTCCTGCCGGGCATAACGCAGCCCGATGCTAATAGCTCCCATGAACGTGGTGGTCCCGTTGCGGGCCTCGGTTTTCGCAGGCTTCCAGCGATAAAGAAACAGGATCACGCCAAAGAATGAAACCGCATTGAGTAGAAAGGCCCAGCCGGAACCGGTAGTGCCGCAACAGATGGCAGCAATTAACAAACCACCCAACGCGGGACCAATGGCCCGCGCAATGTTGAACCCAGCGGAGTTGAGCGCCACGGCGGCTGCAAGCTGGTTCGGGGGCACAAGATCCGGCGTGAGCGATTGCCATGCAGGATCGTTCATTACCGCGCCCACGCCCAGCAGAAAAGTAAATACCAGCAGAATTTGCGGCGTCACGGTCCCGGTGAGCGTCATTATGCCAAGCACGGTTGCGGCTGCCACCATGGAGGCCTGGGTGAAAAGCAAGAACTTGCGGCGATCAAAAATATCGGCCAGCGCTCCAGCCGGCAATGCAATCAACAGCACGGGCAAACTCACGGCTACCTGCACCAGCGCGACCCACATCGGAGAGCTTGTGAGTGAGGTCATGAGCCAGCCGGTGGCAACATTTTGCATCCAGCTTCCGGTGTAGGAAATTACGGCGGCAATCCACAGGCTGCGGAAAAGCGGCTCGCGCAAGGGCGAGAGAACGGAATCATGGATTGCTACAGGCTGAACTGAAACCGGGGTCTCCATGGATCTAGCGGGCCTCGTGGGACTGGCGGACATGACAGATCATTGGACTGCTTCTCCCACTGGATTGTGAGCAGGCTGTCCGGAAAATGGCCATTCCTTGCGCCGCCAGGAACGCACCAGAAAAAGAATAATCCCAACAAACGCGATCGCCGCGCCAAACCGGATTTCTTTCAGGTTGGGGCGGGCATAAAGAATATAAACGAACCCCAACGCGGCCAGCAGCGCTGGAATGGGATAAAGATACATGCGGAAAGGACGAGGGAACTCCGGATGCCGCGAGCGTAAGAGCAAGAGCCCGAACACCTGCATGAGGAATTGCACCATGATTCGGATCACCACCAGCGCTGCTATCAGGTCTTGCAGGCGAAGCATGCAAAAAGCCGTTGTGACCAGTCCGAGCGTGAGCAAGGATCGGTGCGGAAAATGATGTTTGGAATGCAGCTTGGCATAGGCGCGAAAAAAATTGCCATCTTCAGCCGCAGCGTATGGGACGCGCGAATAACCCAGCATGAGTGAAAACACTGAAGCGAATGCCGTCCACATGATGAGGAAAGTGCCGAACATTCCCCACCACGTCCCAAAGGTGCGCTGCAGCAGTGTGGACGCGATGTAATAGCGCGCTTCGTTCGCGCCAATCTGGTCCAGTTCCTGCCATGGCAGCACTCCCAGAATGCTGATGTTCATGACCAGATACAGTGCGCCAACAATGACAATCGAGAGCAGGATGGCGCGGGGGATGTTACGCTCAGGCCGCTTGATCTCCGCGCCCAGAAAGCAAACGTTGTAATAGCCCCAGTAGTCATACGTAGCCAGCAGCATGGCCGCGCCCAGACCGGTGATAAATCCAGAAGAGAAATTAAATGCTCCTGGAGCAAACGTGAAAGCGCGCGCAGTGTTGAAGTGGCTGAGTCCGGCCACGATCACTAAAAGGATTGCGCCGAGCACTCCGACAGATAAATAGCGGGCGAGCTGTCCGATGACGGAAACGCGGCGATACAAAAGCCACAACGCGAGCAGGCAGCTTCCCATCGCGACAAATGTGCCGTGGGTAATGAATAGACGGAATTCCAAAGCGCCGAGGGGCCCGAGTCCCAGAGAGATGGTGTGGTCCGCAATCACATGCGCAAGCGATGGCCAGACGTATTCCGCGTAGCGCGCGATTCCCAGGCAGCCGGAAGCGATCGAGAGCGGCGCGCTGAAGATCAGTTGCCAGACGAAGAGGAATGACATCAGCCGGCCCAGCCGCTTAGCGCCGTAGCTTTCTTTTAAATATTGGTATGAGCCTCCAGCCTGCGGCATGGATGCGCCCAGTTCCGCCCATACCAGACCGTCGCACATGGCCAGCAACGCACCCAGCACCCAGCCCAACATCGCCTGTGGGCCGTGCATGGCATGAATGATCAGCGGAATCGTGACGAACGGCCCCACGCCGATCATGTCAATGATGTTGAGCGCAGTAGCTTCGCGCAGGCCAACGTCGCGCGCCAACCCCGGCAATGGCGATTGGGGAATTTCTGTCATTGATGGCCCGCGCTGATCAGATTCACAAACAGCCTGATGGCCCCGGAGACTCCGGCGGGAAGCTGCCGCGAGAATCCATAGGCGGAGAAGATGTAAATTCCCTTGCCGTAGTGTGCCAGCAGCAAGCCGCCTTTCTGCGGTGGCTCGCCCGGATCGTTGCAGGCCAGCAGCGGCTTGAACTGCGCGTCCCATTGCAACATGAAATAGAGCCCGCGTTCCTGCACCCAGCCATCAAAATCTTTTTGCGTGATCTTGTTGGGCCAATTAAAGACGCGTTCCTCCGGCGCAAGAATTTCCACCGGCTGCTCTTCCACTGAGACGCGCACGTTGGCTTCAGTGGCGGGGTAAGGCGTGTAATGGCCATCGTTGAACGCGCTGGTGCCCTGGTTGTACTGGACGATAAGCGTGCCGCCGTTGTTTACGTAATCCAGCAGGCGGCGGTTGTGCTCGCGCAAATCGGTCCGCGTGTCGTAGGCGCGAATGCCGACGATGATGGTGCCGTAGCGGCTGAGATCGCCCGCAGCCAGTTCCTGCGGTGTGATGATGCTGGCGTTCAATCCAACGCTTTGTAGAACGGATGGAATTTCATCGCCGGTGCCCATGATGTATCCGACTCTAAGTTGCCCGGGCAGCTTTACGTCCACGGCCTGCACGTTTTCTGTCGCCGGACGATAGGCGTAGTAGGAATCGAGGTCGGGGCGGGTGATGACCTTGAATCCTTCCGCGTACTGTTTGCCGTTGTATTCGGCCCGCGCCGTGACTTTGTATGTGCCTTCATGCAGGTTTTGCGGCGTGATCTGAAACGCGTAATTGTTCACATCTCCGTCATGGTCAAGATCGACCGCGATTTCGGCAGGCTCGACCTTCCATCCCTGCGGCGTTTCAAGTTTCAACTTGGCATGGACCGCACTTTGCACATTGCTGCGCACGCTCACACCGATTTGCGATTTGGCATTGCCGCCGACTGGAGCGACAACGACCGGCGAGGTCAGCAGTACCGAGATCGGCGGGCCGACGGCCAGAGGACGCTCGGACTGGCCGAGTGTGGGATCGATAAACTTGACCTTGGCCACGGCCCGCGCCTCGTTGGCACCCGCATCCGCGGTAAACCTTGCATAGGCACGAACAGGATAAGGCGACCAGGGGAGCGTCAAGTATTTGGGATCGCTGGTGGAATAGACTGTCTCAGTTTCGGGATTGCCGCGCGTGAAGTAAGGCTTTGTGTACTTAGCATCTTCAAGAACGGTAAGCTTGAACTGAGACGCGGAAACGTCGCCAGATTTGAGAGGCTTGTAAGGTTGTGAGGCGAGGTGTTCGATCTTCCATCCCTCAGCCGCCTCTACACCGAATCCTTGTGGGATCACCGTGACTTTGCCACGATTGTAGAGCCGTGCCGTGACCGTGAAGCTTTGCCCTGGTGTAGCGATGCTCAAGGTCTGCTCCATGCGCGGGAAATAAGAAGGTCCGGGCGGCGGTCCCGGAGGATCTACGGTAATTTCAAAGAAGATGCCGAGCGACTCGTTGGCCGCCTCCCTGAGTTGTTCGAGCTTAGTGCGCAATGAGCTAAGCAATTCAGCCTTTGCAGCAGCAGGTAGCTGTGAATCTTCCAACTGATGCACCAATTTTTCCGTTTCGTCTCGCCCTTTAAGCAATTCCGGCGCACAAGCCGATGGGTCTTCGAGAGAGAAGGCTCTGTTCGCTGCGTCGATATGCTTCTGCAAGGACTCCAGCGCCGGTCTCAGGAAGGGAAATTTCGCTTCTTCCGTCCCCAACCGCGAAGCAAGCCCGACCAGCGAGGTATCGATGCCATCAAGAAAATCATTTTCATGCACAGCTGCGGCGGGCTTGGGCAGTGTTGAATCCGTCAGCTTGTAATACGTATAACGCGGACCGGGAGGAACGCGGATGCCGCCGGTGCCTTGCGACGTCTGGTGCGAAAGGCCTTCCAGCGCGAATTGCGTGTAAGACATTCCCAGCAGCGGGCTATATTCGCCGATGTTTATTTTTACCGTGTAATCTTCGTCGGAAACGTTGCCGCCCTGAAACATGCGCGGCGGATTGCCTAGATAGAGCTTCTTCGCCTGCCAGGGCAGAAGGCCTTCCTTGATCTGTTCAGGAAACTTGTTGGGATCAGCGGCGGCGCGGAAAGCCTCAAGGGTGAGAACGCCGGAAGCTTCGTGGTTGCCGTGGCCATCGCGCTTGGTGCCGCTGAAGCGGCTGGTCAGCACGTCGGGGCGGAAAATGCGGATGGCGCGCACGACATCGGCCAGGGCCACGTCATGCCCGTGCCACTTGTTGAAGGTCTCTTCAGCGGTCTTGGAAAAGCCGAAGTCCACCACGTGGCTGAAACGCTGCTCCACGCCGTAATATTTATCGGCTTCAAGAAGTTCCAGAGTGCGCAGGATACCCAGTTCATCGGAACTTTCAGTGCCGAATTTGTTCTGGCCACCTTCACCGCGCGTGACGGTAAAGAGCAGCACGCTGGCGCCTTTGCCGCGAGCTTCCAGCGTCAATAGGCCGCCATCTTCATCGTCGGGATGCGCGACCACCTGCATAATGCGCGCCGTGGTCTTTAGCTTGACGAGCAACTGGGCCAGATGAATCGCTCCCAGGTCTTCCGGCAGCGGACGTGTATCTGAATGGAGGGTGGGGGCAAAAAGAAAAAGCAAGCAGGCGCAGGCCAGGGCCTGGCGGATGAGCTTTGAGCGCATGGCGACCATTGTCTCTGTTAGACGGTGGTTCCGGCAAACCGGGTGCAATTTTGTGGCGGACGGAGAAAGCGAAGTTGCGCGTAAACTGGGAGCCGGAGGGACCAAATGACGATGCAGGCAACATCGCCGGGCACGCTGCCGCGAAGCTTTTGGCGCAGTACGGGTGCGATCGTGCTGGGATTTTTGGCGGTGGTCGTTCTTTCGCTCGGTACGGACGAGGCGCTGCATTTACTCAAGGTCTATCCACCCTGGGGACAGTCGATGTTTGATCAGCGATTAAACCTTCTGGCACTGTCATATCGGATTGTTTACACCATCATGGGCAGCTATATTGCCGCAAGGTTTGCGCCGCGCAATCCCATGCGCCACGCGCTGGTCCTGGGCGCGGTAGGATTCGTTCTGAGCATTCCCGGCGCGATATTCATCACTACCCACACGGAACTGGGACCAGCCTGGTATCCAATCGCGTTGGTGGTCACCGCGTTGCCGTGCGCATGGCTTGGCGGGGTGCTGTATCAGAGGAAGCAGCTTCACGGGGAAGCGCTCCCGGCATCGAAATAAAACAGGAGGCGCTTTACATGCAAAGAATCACGCCCTTTCTGTGGTACGACGGCAATGCCGAAGAAGCCGTGAACTTTTATGTTTCTATTTTCAAGAATTCGAAAGTGGTATCGTTTGCGCGCTATGGCGAGGCCGGACCCGGACCGAAGGGAAGCGTGATGACCGCGTCCTTTCAACTGGAAGGCCAGGATTTTGTGGCTTTGAATGGCGGGCCGCAATTCAAATTTACTCCGGCCATATCGTTTGTGGTGAATTGCGAGTCACAGCAAGAGGTGGACGATCTGTGGGAAAAGCTTTCAGCCGGCGGACGAAAAGACCGGTGCGGCTGGTTGCAGGACAAATACGGCGTGTCGTGGCAAATTGTGCCGATGGTCCTGAGCAAGCTGTTACAGGACAAAGATCCCGAAAAAGCAAAACGAGTGATGCAGGC
>DASXIL010000187.1:0-3055 GCA_036497985.1 Candidatus Angelobacter sp.
CGCTGAGTTTGCCCTGAGCGGAGTTTGCCAAGAGCGACAAGACATCGAGGATAGAGGTTTTCCCGGTTCCGTTCGCTCCTATCATCACGGAGAGGGGGTGCAAAGGGAACCGTACGTCATAGAGGCGTCGGAAACCTTGTATTGACAGCTCCTTGAAACGGGGCGTCTCAGAAAATGTCTTTCCTCGCTTCATGTTTTCCTCGCAGACCTGCGGCTGCAACTCATGCTTGAATGCATAACATCATTACAGGAAAAGAAGGCCTGCACAATCCGAATATCGCAACCAATGAACTACCCTAAGAAATCAGGCCTAAAGGTATGTGGCGAAGGCCGCCGCAAAAAGCAGGGAAAGCGTTTGACCGGTTTATTGAAAGTCTAAATATGCCCGCTCACATCACTCTCTTTAAACTCGGCTGTTTGTCTTCTCCCTCGTGCAGCAGACGGTGCTCCTGCCACAGCCGGAAGCCGCTCCAGCCATAAACAGAATGGGAGTAGCCGTCAGGCCGGGTCTCAGACCAGCGGCGTATATCCATGCCTATGGACTGCAATTCCCGCACGCGCTTCTCTACACGCTGGCTGCAAAGCTGATAGAGCACCGTGCCGGGCACCGATTCATTGGTCCACAGCAGTTGCAGGATGGCCAGCCGCTCCGCTCCGGCCCGTGTTTTCCGCGCCAGGAGTTTAATCGCGCGCTGTACCACGGCCAGATCATTGGCGGAAAGCTTCGGCATCTGCTCTGCTATATCGGCCATGATCTTCTTAACTTTTTCCTCGATGCCGGAATGGGGATTGTCTTTGTTCTTTTGCTGGGCCATTTTCATCCTCCGCCCGAACGAACGGGACAAGATTGCAGGCGTCAGAGCCTGGGTTGCTCCTTCTAGATCGCAATAATTATAGCGAATACATGGCGAATAAACAATGGTAGGAAACGCAGAAGTCCTATCGGACAAATACCATGCCTATGCTGATTGCTGAGAGCTGAGCGCAGCCTGCTTCTTCTTCAATTGCTCCAGCACCATCGGTCCCAGTTGGGACACGCTGCCCGCGCCGAGCGTAAGCACCATATCGCCGGGTTCGGCCAGCGCTGAGACCTGCCGCGCGGCTTCGTCGAATGATTGGGCATAGCTGACTGTGCCGCGTTGATCGCCAAATAACCGAATAGCCTGGGCCAGACGTTCGCCGGTGATGCCTGGGATCGGCGCTTCACTGGCAGCGTAGATATCGAGCACTGAGACTGTGTCGGCGTCGTTGAAGGCTGCGCCAAACTGTTCCAGCAAGTCGCGGGTGCGGGTAAAGCGGTGCGGCTGAAAGATCACGTGGACACGTTTGAATCCGCAATGGCGCGCCGCCGCCAGCGTGGCAAGGATCTCCGTGGGATGGTGGCCGTAATCGTCTATCACGCTTACGTCGGCAGCGCGGCCGCGAAGTTGAAAACGGCGATCGACGCCGCGAAAGTTTTCCAGGGCCTCGCGAATGCGGTCCGGCTCAATGTCCAGTCCCACGCCTACAGCCACAGCAGCAGTCGCGTTCAGCACATTATGGTTGCCGGGCACGCGCAGATGGAAATCGCCCAGCGACTTGCCATGGTATTCCACGGAGAAATGCGCATAGTGCTTGTTGCCGGCGCATTTGGCGCGCGCGCCTCCGACGCGAAAATCCGACTCTTGATGCACGCCGTATGTTGTGGCGCGGCGGGCCAGGCGCGGCAGCATGTTGCGCAGACGCTCATCGTCATGGCAAAGCACGGCCATGCCATAAAACGGCACGCGATCAATGAAATCCAGGAACGCCTGCTCCACGTCCGCCATATCGCGATAGCAATCCATATGTTCGCGATCGATATTCGTCACCACGGCCAGAATCGGAGAGAGCTTAAGGAATGAGCGGTCGCTTTCGTCGGCTTCCGCCACCAAATATTGTGACTTGCCTAACCTCGCGTTGGAGCCCATCGCGTCCACGCGTCCGCCCACGACGACGGTTGGATCAAGCCCGCCTGCCGCCAGCACAGCCGCAACCATGCTGGTAGTAGTTGTCTTGCCATGCATTCCGGCGATGGCGATTCCGTACTTCATCCGCATGAGCTCGGCCAGCATCTCCGCGCGCTGGATCACTGGAATATGCTCGGCGTGGGCCGCCAGGATCTCGGCATTGTCGCGCTTCACCGCGGAGCTGGCGACGACAACCTCCGCGCCGGTGATGTTCTCAGAGCGATGGCCTTCAAAAATGATTGCGCCCTTTTCCGCCAGCCGCTCGGTGACGCTGGAACTCTTCAGGTCTGAGCCCGAGACTTTGTAGCCGAGCGTCAGCAGCACTTCGGCAATGCCGCTCATGCCGATACCGCCAATCCCGACGAAATGTATCCTCTGAATCTTTGCAAACATTGTTTATGTCGCTTCGCTCCAAACCGCTTAAGAACTCCGTCGAACCAATCTATCAATGGCTCCTGATGCCTGCCGCTCGCCGCGCAAGTCGGGCTCGCCCCTTACTTCATTCCAATTCGCGTTATTTCGCGTTTATTCGCGGCTAACTTATTCCGCGAGCACAAATCGATTTTGGCTAATTGCCAATTGCTAGTTGCTAATTGCTTCTCTCCGCCAGTTCCGCCACCATGCGTGCCACTCGACCCGCCGCATCATGGTGCGAAAGCACTCGCGCCCGCTCCGCCATTTGCTTTAGACGTGTGGGATTCGCAAACAGCTGCGTGATCGCCTCCGTCAGTCGCTCCGGCGTCAACTCTGCCTGCGGTACCAACATCGCCGCGCCGCCTTGCGCGATCGCTTCAGCATTGCGGCGCTGATGATCGTCTGCCGCCTGCGGAAACGGGACAAAGATTGCCGGCTTTCCTGCCGCCGTCGCTTCAGCCACAGTGCTCGCTCCTGAGCGGCACAGCAGCAAATCCGCTCGCGCAAAAGCTGCAGGCATGTCATCGATAAAAGCGGAAACCTCGGCCTGCACACCTGCCTGCGCGTATGCAGCCGCCACGTCATTATATTCACGTTCGCCTGTCTGGTGGATGATCTGGAGCCGGGGAATTTGCCGTAGCACTATAGGAGCA
>DASXIL010000188.1:0-3202 GCA_036497985.1 Candidatus Angelobacter sp.
GTGCAATTGAGTCCGTTTGCCGCGTGCTGCTGGAACGCTATGTGGTAGTCTTCCGCGAATTGCTGGTGCGCGAAAGCATGCTGCCGCGCTGGCGTGACCTGCTGATCTCTTTCCGACGGCTTGAAGACCGCGGTGAAATTCGCGGCGGACGCTTTATCAGCGGCTTCATTGGCGAGCAGTTTGCGCTGCCCGTCGCGGTTGAATCTCTGCGCGCAATGAAAAGCATTCCGCCCAGCGGTGAAATCATCACGATATCCGCAGCCGATCCGTTGAATCTTGCCGGAATCGTGGTACCCGGAGAGCGCGTGCCTGCGATCTCAGGCAAGTACCTCAGCTTTAAAGACGGCGTGCTGGTGGATACGCCTGAGACACCGGTTCTGAGCATGGCGGGCAGAGTATGAGCGGGACCGATCTGGTGGAAGGTGAAGATTATTACCTGGAAAAAGGGAACTGGGTCTTTACGGCCAAGTATTTGCTTGAACGCGGATATTGCTGCCGCTCAGGCTGCCGCCATTGCCCGTATGGGTTTGTGAAAGAGGAAGAAAAGAAGTCTTTGCCGCAGATTTCCGCTGATAAACTCTGATCAACCTACTCTAAAGATTTCAATTGAAAAAACCTCAGATAGACAGCGGACGTAAAACCGCACTTTTAAGTTTCTCTCGTTTTATCAGCGAATATCTGCGTGAATCTGCGGCGAAAAGGGCTACTCGTATCTGAGCGCCGTTACTGGATCGAGCCGTGCCGCTTTGACCGCAGGATAAATCCCAAAAAATAGTCCTACGCTGCAGGCCACCGCAAGCGCCAGCAGGATCGCCCAAATCGGCACCGATGAGGGAAAATGCGCGAGTTGCATCAGGAAGCTGAAGATTAAAGACAAAATAACGCCCAGAAATCCCCCGATGCCCGTCAGCGTCATGGCTTCAGTGATGAACTGAAAGCTGATATCGCGCTTGCGCGCGCCAATGGCTTTGCGGACGCCAATCTCCCGCGTCCGTTCCGTGACTGACATCAGCATGATATTCATCACGCCCACGCCTCCCACAAGGAGCCCCACGGAAACCACGCACACCACCAATTGGAAGATGCCTTTCATAATGTCACGGAACTGGACCCCGAGTTGCTCGGCGCTGCTGATGCCAAAAGTGTCTGGCTTGTTAGGCGGTACACGGCGCCGCGTGCGCAGGAGCCCGCGAATCTGGTCTTCCGCTACGCTCTTCATTCCCGGATAGGCCGCGGCGATCAGGGCGATCTCATCGTCCTGGGGATAATGCTTTTTGTATGTTCGGAAGGGAATGAACACCTCTACGTCCCCAGCCTGGTTCAGCGTGCTCTTCTTTTTGTCGAATACGCCGATTACTGTGTAGAGATTGCCATCCACCAGCAACTGCTTGCCTTCTGCGGTTTCGTCTGGGAAAAGACTTTTCTCCGCATCAAAACCGATAACGACCACGTCGGCACGATGAAGGTCTTCCTGTTCGGTGTAAAAACGGCCTTCTTTCATGCGGCCATTCACCACTTCGGCATAGCTTGAGGTCATCCCGCGAAAGAGGATATTCGTGAGCTCGTGGCTCTTATAACGCGCGGTCCGGATAGGCTGGGGGCCCTGGCCGATGCGCGAAAGTATTTCAATTACCACGTCCTTTACCGCCGGTAGCTCTTCCTTAACGGCGATGCCGTCCTCATAGGTCAGCGGTTTGCGCGTGCGTTCTTCAGGAGACAGGCGGCCAAAGCGAATTCCGGGATCGAACTTTAAGACTAATAAATTATCGACGCCAAATTCATTGAGAGAATCCTGCACGTTCTTTTCTACGCCCAACAGAATTGATGCGACCAGGATCGCCACCATGGTCCCAATCACCACACCCAGCACGGTAAGAAATGAACGGACTTTGTGGCTGCGGATGGTCTCAAGCGCCATCTTCACGTCTTCCAGAACCATGTTGGAGTGCGTCATGTTATGCCTCAAACCTCAGGGCTTCAATCGGGTTCAGCTTGGATGCTTTGTATGCGGGATAGACGCCAAAAAAAACTCCAACAGCGGTAGCAACAAGCACGCCGATGATGACCCAACGTATCGGCAAGTCCATAGGAAACGGAGTGAGGTGTCCGACAATAAATGAGATTACAGCTGCCGCCATAACGCCCATTACGCCGCCAATCGTCGCCATAACGGCAGATTCCACCAGGAACTGCAACAGGACGTCGCGCCGGGTGGCCCCCAGAGACTTGCGAACGCCGATCTCGCGCGTTCTTTCAGTAACGCTGGCCAACATGATGTTCATGATTACGATGCCGCCAATCACCATGAAAATTCCGACCACAAAGATCGAGCCGCTGGCCAGCGAGCCTGTGAGACTGTTGTAAAGATCCATGATTGCCGAGGGTTCTACCACGCCAAAAGTGTCATCCTGTTTTCCCGCCAGATGGCGGCGTGCGCGCATCAACACGCGGGCCTCGTCTTCAGCGGGCTGCATCAGGTCGGCGGCCGCGGCTTTGACGTTGATGTTCATGGAGTTATTGCTGCCATACACTTTGCGCCACGTTTGAATGGGGATGTAAACAAAGCTATCCTGCGACTGCCCAAATGCGCTGCCCATTTCCTTGGCGACACCCACCACCTCGTAGGCTTCTCCATCGATGTAAATCGACTTGCCTAACGGATCGACGCTGGCAAAAAACCGCTTAGCCACGTCATTTCCGATCATCGTAACGTTGGCCCGATGCACGTCATCCGCGTCAGTGACGTAGCGCCCCAGGACGGGCTCTTCAGTATCAATGCCGCCCATGTTTGCGGTGACGCCGCGGACATCAATATCTTCAATCGACTCCGTTTTGTATTTCACCTTGCCATTGCGCCGCGCTTCCAGCCCAACGGCTTCTGCAAGTTTCATATTGTCGCGGACGTACTCGTAGTCTTCCAACGTAATATTCTTGTTGCGGCGTGAGAGCTTCACGAACTCCTCCGCGCTGGTGATAAGGGGAAAGCGCATCACCAGAAAAACGTTGGAGCCGAAGTTTGCTACCTTTTCCGCCACGTACTTGTTGGCGCCTTGCACCATGGAAACCACAATGATCAAAGTGGAAACCGAGAGGATCACGCCCAGGAGAGTAAGGAAAGAACGCAGCTTGTGCGAGCGCAAAGTTTCCAGGGCGATCATCATCGGCTCTTTCAAGGAAACACGCCGGCGCTGCGATCGGTCCA
>DASXIL010000189.1:0-3354 GCA_036497985.1 Candidatus Angelobacter sp.
CCTCTGCCATGATGAGCCAGATAGGCCAGCTTGCTCCACTGCTTCAAGCCGCCGGCGGAAAAGACCTTGGCATTCGGAACCCTAATGACATGTATGTCGCCATGCTGAAAAGCCGCACCGTGGCGGATGCCCTGATTGATCGTTTCTCCCTGATGAACGTTTACCACAAGAAATTGCGAGAAGAGACGCGTCACCGGCTGGAAGACCTTACACAGATCGCGGCCGGAAAAGACGGCATTATCTCAATTTCTGTTGATGACCGGTCTCCTGGCCGTGCTGCGGAAATGGCGAATGCCTATATCGATGAACTCGAGAAGCTTACCCGGACACTGGCAATCACTGATGCAGGCAAGCGGCGCATATTCTTCGAACGTGAAGTGAAAGCTGCCAATGATGAGCTGGCCGCGGCTGAATCACAACTTAAGCAGACTGAAGAGAGTACCGGTATTATCCAACTGGATAGCCAGGCCAAGGTAATGTTGCAGGCATATGCCGATCTTCGCGGCCAGGTGGCAGCGAAGCAAGTAGAAATTCAAGCCATGCGCTCTTTTGCTACTCCTGAAAATCCTGACCTGATTCGCGCGCAACAGGAGTTGGCCGCGTTGCAGACCCAGCTTTCGCGTTTCGAACGCGGGCAGGGAACGCGCTCCCCTACAGATCTGGCGCTGGAAAAAGTGCCGGGCGCCGGGCTGGAATACGTCAGAAAATTGCGCGAAGTAAAGTACCGCGAGACATTGTTTGAGCTGCTGGCCAAGCAATATGAAGCCGCGCGCATCGACGAAGCGCGCGACGCCTCAGTGATTCAGGTAATGGATAAGGCCATAGCGCCGGAAAAAAGATCATGGCCCAAGCGCGGACTCTTTATTCTAGCAGTCACATTATTTGCTTTACTCGTCGGCATTCTGCTGGCCTACCTCACTGAGGGACTCAAGCGGACCAAAGAAGATCCGCAATTTGCGGCCAAATGGCACCTGCTGAAGGCCTATCTGTGGACTGGAAGTAAGCTTTAACAGCTTGCTGTCCCTTGGCTATTGCCCTCAAGCTGCCCCTTATTCATCCTTGGCCTTTCCTTTTTTTGACGGGAGACGCTTTTGCACGGGGACAAGTTTAAAGATTTCAGAAGGCGGCACGGCAAGCCCGTGGGAGAGCTGGAGGAGGCCGTCAAATGAGACAGTTTGCTCCGCGCGTTCTATTCTTCCTATCTGGTTCCGGTGAAAGTCACACATCTCCGCAAGCTTCTCCTGAGAGAGATGCCGTTCAATCCTTAGCCTGCGGACCTGTTTGCCGAACAAAACCAATGCGTTGGGCACGCCGTATAGGGTCTTTCGGCAAGCCGCACAAATCTACATCCTGATTAGATAGCACCTTCATTGGGTGTATAATTCGCGACGGCTTTATGGCTTCGAATATATCAGAGATCAGGTACGTGGCTTGTTTTACTGAAGACGATGGCATTTATTCCTGCGGGCACGTCCATCCGAGCGTCCGAGAGGCGATGAACTGTCTTGTCCCAAATGGCGGGAGCTTTATTCGCGCATATGACGCCGGGGTCTTTCGGTCTCTGACGAACCCGGAGTTTATCGACTTTCTGGAATCGTTGCAGGAGATGCCCTGGAGCCGGCGCAGTAAAACCCAACAAGGCGCGGTAGCCGTTTCCTCTACGGTGAGCGCCGAATAACAGAACGGTTAGGTTGACCCCATCTTGGCCCCGCTGGTTTAATAGGTGTTGATGCGTTTTGCCAAACCCATTCTGGTGGCAGTGCTCAGTTTTGCCTTCGCGGCTTATGGCTTTGACTGTTCACCCATGATGTCGCCAGATAAGGCAATGGAGTGCTGTGATTCCATGAATTGTTCCCATGGGATGCACGGGGAAGACTGCTGCCAGACCGCGCCTTCCATGCATGCGCCCTTTGTGCAGCCCGCATCGATGCATGGCATTGCCTTACCGCTGTTGGCTTTGGCGGTGCTGCCGGTGTCCATTCACTTTGGTTCGATCGATCATCCGGATGGACGCAGCGCTCTGCGGTTCCATGATCCGCCACTGCTCTCTGCTTCGCCGGCCCCTCTACAACTTCGTATCTGATTTCTCCTCCAGCCGCATCGCGGCTACAGGCATTTCTATGCCTGTGATCTTCTTTCCTGGAGGAAATTGTGCTATTGCGAAATCCCATTTTCATATTTCGTCCCTGTCGCATGGGGCTATTCCTTATTCTCCTTTGTGGTGTTTCCGCTGTAAGAGCACAGGGGCCGGCGCCGGAAACAGCGCCGCCGCTTTTCCCGGGCGGAGGGCTCATTTCTTACAATTCCATTTTTACTTCTCGCGGCTCCATGCCGCTGCCGGCAGGCGCTGTACCCGCCACTGCGCGTCCCACGTTCTCCCATGAAGGCGACATTAACTTCACCTGGGGCTTCTACAAAGACTTTGATCTCACGCTCATCCTGCCCATTGTGACCAATCATTTTTCGTCGCCGGGAGCGCCGCAGGTTGGAGGAACCGGCCTAGGCGATCTGCTGGTCGTTGCAAAGTACCGTTTCTATCGGCGTGACTCACAGCGGGGCACGACGCAGGCCTCCGTCACGCTGGGGCCAAAGCTTCCCACAGGCCGTACCGATTTGACCGGAAACGACGGCCGCCATCTGCCTGCGGGATTGCAGCCGGGGTCCGGTTCTACTGACATGTTTCTTGCGGCAAGCTGGACGTATACCGGACTTTTCAACCTTCGTCGCCTGGTGGCCGATGAAGACTTCCATTCTCTGGTCCGATCAGAGGGTAGCCAGTTGACGCGGCTGGGCAGCGATCTGGAATCGCGTTTCTGGCTCTCTTATCGTCCTTATGAAGCCAAGAACGGAGAGCGTGAATGGTTTATCGGCCCAGAGCTGACGTTGCTGCATTCGCAGGACGATCGCATCGGCGGCGTCAACGAGAATGGGAGCGGTGGAAATGCGTTGCTGGCAGGAATCACAACTTACGTGGGCCTCCGGCCAGGTGTCCATGCGTGGGTGGGAGCGGATTGGGACATTGCCCATTCCAGCGGCGGACTTTATGCGCCTGTCCGTCGCCACATCAGTTTTGGCATTACACAACAATTTCGAATTCATCTTTAAAGGAGGAACATCTTGAATATTAGAAAACTAAGCATGCTTGTTCTGCTCGGCTCCGTGCTTGCGGCGCCGCTGGCCCAGGCACAGATCACCCACGTGGATATGCGCGTTGAGGGCATGACTTGAAACTTTTGAGCCTACGGGGTGAAACAACACCTCGGACGCCAGTCTGGCGTTCAAAAAGTTGAAGTCAGTTTGATCGATGGAAAAGTTGACGTTACGCCGAAAGAAGATGGGCAAATTGATCCCGCC
>DASXIL010000190.1:0-1669 GCA_036497985.1 Candidatus Angelobacter sp.
GTGATTGCGAACAGCCTGCTGCTGCTCTTTATGTGCTGGGAGTTAGTCGGCCTGACCTCGTATCTGCTTATCGGATTCTGGTATCAGAAGCCCTCGGCGGCGGCCGCAGCCAAGAAAGCTTTTCTTACGACACGCATCGGAGACCTCGCATTTTTCCTTGGAATGGTTTTGCTCTATTCGCAAGCCGGCACGCTGCTCTTTTACGATCACGGCGCCGGATGTCTGGAATATTCGGCCCTCGCGCGGCTGGTGGCGCAGACCACTTGCATCGGTATGACCGCTTCCACCGGCGTTGCACTGTTGATCTTTGCTGGTGCAGTTGGCAAATCGGGCCAGGTGCCTCTGCATGTCTGGCTGCCGGATGCAATGGAAGGTCCGACGCCGGTCAGCGCATTGATTCATGCGGCGACGATGGTGGCGGCGGGAGTGTTTCTCATCGCGCGCGTTTATCCATTAATGGCTGCCAGCGCCAGCGCGGACTTTGTGTCTCGATCAACCGTGCCACTCGAGGTGGTTACCTGGATCGGCGCTATCACCGCGGTCTTTGCGGCGTTGATTGCCGTCGCTCAGGATGACATCAAACGCATTCTGGCCTATTCCACTGTCTCGCAGCTGGGTTACATGATGTTGGGCCTGGGCGTTGGCGGGTTGACAATAGGAATGTTTCATCTGATCACGCACGCCTTCTTCAAAGCGCTGCTCTTTCTGGGCGCGGGATCGGTTATCCACGGCTGTCATGAAGAACAGGACATCCGTCGCATGGGTGGCCTAAAGAAATTCATGCCGGTTACCTTTGCCACTTACGCGGTGGGGATGCTGGCGCTCTGCGGATTCCCGCTTTTCTTCTCAGGCTTCTGGAGCAAGGACGCAATCCTGCACTCTGCACAGGCATGGAGCATCTCGCGTGGACCGTTTTATCTTGGCGCTTTCGGCGCGCTGTTGACAGCTTTCTACATGACTCGCCAGGTGTACTACGTGTTCTTTGGCAAATCCCGTTTAGAGAAGAGCCGGAACTTGTCTTTCATTGCAAGTGAACACCAGGCGCATGTCGCTTCGGCCGCACCGCACGAAAGTCCCGCCGTGATGACAATTCCACTCGTGATTCTGGCGGCGTTCGCAATCCTTTTAGGTGTGATCGGTACGCCCGCATGGCCCTGGTTTGATTCCTTTCTGAACGGTCAGCCCGCAACGTTAAATTTTGCCGGGTTTTTTGAAAACGGCATTCTTTCCGTAATGGTCTTCTCATCGCTTATAGTCTTCGCCGGCCTCGGGCTTGGATGGTGGTTCTACGGGAGCAAACCTATTGCCCGCGCGGAATCTCCGGATACGTTGGAGCAGTTGCAGCCGCAGATCTTCAATCTTCTGCGCAACAAGTTCTATGTGGATGAGTTCTATCAGGCTACCCTCATTCGTTGGAATACATGGTTATCGCACGTCAGCGACTGGTTCGATCGATGGATCTGGAACGGTGCGGTGTGGAGCGTGTCCCATCTGGTGCTCGGTTTTTCGTTGCTTGCTCGATCCGCGGACACATATGTTGTGAATCCAGGATTTGACGAAGGCTGCCATACAGTAACTGCCGGGGGGAAACTCCTGGCACGACTGCAAAATGGGCGTACACAGGCTTACCTTCGCTTTGTAGCGGTTGCGTTTGCGGTACTGACCGCAT
>DASXIL010000191.1:0-3890 GCA_036497985.1 Candidatus Angelobacter sp.
CTTATACGTCGCGTTGTTTGTGTCCGTGGCTACCACGTTCAGTGTGTGATTGCCGGCAGTGGTCCCAAAACCGCTGCCCAGCACCTGCGTCTGGCCGGGCGTGGGAGCGAAGTCAAAGACCGGAGTGCTGCCGACAAAAGCCGTCACGCGCTTGATGGGAGCGTTCCCCTTGAATCCGAGAGAGAGCCCGAGATTCGGAGAGACTGCCTGGCCCTGGGCGGGTGCGCAGATACGCACACCAACAGACGAAGGCGCGCACGCGGGCAGATTGCCTGTGACGCCGAAGAACTCAGACGCCTGATAGAGGCGGCCAAAGTCGTCCCAGGCGTTGATGACCAGGTGATGCGTGCCGTTGGCAACGCCACCCTCAAACAAGCTGAGTGAACCGCCGCCATTCTGGAAGATGAGCTTGTT
This sequence comes from Candidatus Angelobacter sp., assembly GCA_036497985.1. Classification (GTDB taxonomy): domain Bacteria; phylum Acidobacteriota; class Terriglobia; order Terriglobales; family Acidobacteriaceae; genus Angelobacter. The sequence goes on from DASXIL010000191.1 coordinate 415, forward strand.
GTCGACATAGACCTTCATGGTGGTGATGCTTCCGGAAGTCGGGTTGGCGGTGGCTTCAAAGTGCGGGACCTGATAAATGGTGGAATTTGGGCTGGGCTGGCAAATGGACAGATGGCCGCTTGCAGGCTCAGGACAGGCAGCGGATGCTTGCAAAGAAACACAGAATGCGAACGCGATAACCGCGAAGCTAATCTTAAGAATGTGCAGGGATGGGTACTTCATGACGAATGGGGCCTCTAAAACCGAAAATTGAACGTTATGTATTGATAGAGCAATTCAAAAGCCAAGTAGCTGCTCTCTGAAATCCTCTCCTGGTAGGCAGAGTAGCTGCACAAGAAGTCCAAAGATGAGCACCGAAATGCTCAAGGAGAGTAGATGAAGGATTAAGCGGATTGCGATCGCTGCGTCCATTGGCTTCAATCTTCATATGCCGATGGTAGAGCTCGTAGAACATTGCCAGCTGTGACCTGTGTCACCTCACCTGCTCATTCCAACGTGAATGGCCTTCGATAGAACAGGCGAATCTTAGACGCTGAGGCGATGGTTGCCTTGCCGAATGCGCCAGGACCAACGCATCCAGGTTTCAACCAGACGGCAAATCTTCTATAATTCGCGCTTCAGAATGAGTGAGACCACAAATTTGAATGCCGCTGAAACTCCGGTTGCCGCAGCGCCAACCGGCGCAATGGACATTAACCAGATCCAGGCAATCCTGCCGCATCGCTACCCGTTTCTGCTGATTGACCGGGTGGTGGAGATGGAGCGCAAGAAGAAAATTGTGGCCATTAAGAATGTGACCGCGAATGAGCCTTTCTTCGCGGGCCATTTTCCGAACTTTCCCATCATGCCGGGAGTTCTGATTGTGGAGGCCATGGCACAGGCGGGCGGCGCCATGCTGCTTACCGAAGTGGAAGACCGAGCCAATAAATTGATTGTCTTCACGGGCATAGAGAAGGCGCGGTTCCGCCGTCCTGTGGTGCCGGGCGACCAGCTGCGGATTGAAGTGGTGATGCTGAGCTGGAAGGAAGGCGCGTCGCGCATTGCCGTTCGCATGGAAGGCAAGGCCTTTGTGAATGGCAAAGTGGTCTGTGACGGCGTGGTGAGCGCGCAACTGGTATCGCTCAAGCGCGGCCAGGCAGGTTCAGAATCCCCGGCTGGCACAACGGAATGACCGATCCCAGAGCCATGATTCACCCGACAGCATGATTCACCCAACAACAATGATTCACCCAACAACAATGATAGATCCCAAAGCGCAGGTGCATCCCACCTGCTCAATAGGGCCATATTGCGTGGTGGGCGCGGGCGTGGAACTGGGCGAGCACTGCGAACTGATGTCGCATGTGGTGATCCATGGGCCCTCGAAGATCGGAACGCACAATCGCTTCTTCCCTTTTTGCGCCATTGGCGGCGAACCGCAGGACCTGACCTTTAAAAGCGAAGAGACCCGGCTGGAAATTGGCGACCACAATGTCATCCGTGAGTATGTAACGCTGAACCGCGGGACGGCCAAAGGCGGCGGCCTGACAAAGATCGGCAGCCATACGCTGATCATGGCGTATGCCCACGTGGGTCATGATTCCGTGATTGGCGACCATGCCATGCTGGTAAATGCAGCCACGCTGGCCGGACACGTCACGGTGGAAGAATGGGCGGTGGTGGGAGCGCTGTGCGCGGTCCATCAATTTACCCGGATCGGTGCGCACTCTTATATCGGCGGGGGAACAGTTGTCACCAAGGACGTTTTGCCATTCGCTAAGTGCGTCACTCCGCGTCACACGCAGACTTTCGGAATGAACTCAGTGGGGCTGCAACGCCGTGGCTTTAGCGACGAGCGCATTCGCAAAATCCATCATGCATTCCGAGTGTTGCTGAATTCCAAGCTGAATACCACGCAGGCGCTGGAAAAATTGAAGTCGGAAGATGACCGCGGAGAAGACGTGGATATGCTGCTGCGGTTCATAGAAGGGTCAGAACGCGGAATTATCAAATAAGGACGGAGAACAGGAATAATCTAGGCAGCCGCCCTTGGATCGTCGGCTGTGGCAATACTGGGTTCCTCGACTAAGTGCACCCTCGGTTGTTCTGCTGGCTGTTGTTGCAGGCCTTCATCACTCGATTGCATGCTTTCGGTCGCGGCATTCTCTTCCGCGCTTCTGATCAAGGCGTCCGCATAGCCTAAATAATGGCGGACATAGGTTTGCTCTTCGGTACTCAAATCGGCATCAACGTGGTCCATTAGGACCTCGTTCTCTGGCGTCATGCCCGGAATCTTGTACCGGCCATTGCGCTTCTTGAAAGGCACAAGGTTCTTGCTTCTGAGTTGGTCGGGAATGATTCGCATGTTAACTCTTTAGTTATGATGCTGGAAGCAAAGCATTAGGTGGGCTTACCACGGAAGAATTAAGACAATTGATACACTGATTCCCAAAATGGTTGAGGGGCAAAAACTCGGGCTGATTGCAGGGAATGGAAGCTTTCCTTTGCTGCTGCTGGATGCGGCCCGTGCCCAGGGCGCTCAGGTGATTGTGGCTGCCATCAAGGAAGAAACGTCTCCTCTGATCGAAAGCCGGGGCGCCGATAAAGTCCATTGGATGTCACTCGGCGAACTCAGCAAGCTCATTGAGTTTTTCAAGCGTGAAGGCGTGAGCACCGCGATCATGGCCGGGCAGGTCAAGCACAAGCGGATATTTTCCTCCATACGTCCGGATTGGCGGCTGGCCAAAGTGCTTCTCTCATTGGGGACGCGCAACACGGATTCTTTGATCGGCGCGGTGGCCAAAGTGCTGGAAGATGAAGGCATTCATCTGATCAGCTCCACGTCATATCTTGAGCCGCTGCTGGCCCGCCCCGGAGTGCTCACACACCGCAAGCCGAGCGAAGCCGAGCAGAAGGACATTGAATATGGCCGACAGGTGGCCCGCCAACTGGCCCGGTACGATATTGGCCAGACAGTGGTGATCGCTGAGGCCGCTTGCGTGGCCGTGGAAGCCATGGAAGGCACGGACGCTACCATCATCCGGGCAGGCGAGCTGATGAAGAGCGTCGCTGTGGATGGCGATTCAATGCTGAGCCGCAAGCTGACGGTGGTAAAAGTGGCCAAACCAAATCAGGACATGCGCTTTGACGTGCCGGTGATCGGCCTGAAAACCATTGAGACCATGGCACACGCCGGAGCTACGTGCTTGGCGATCGATGCCGGGAAATGTCTTTTTCTGGATGGGGACAAAATCATTGCGGCAGCGGATGAGGTAGGTATCGCTGTGGTGGCGGAAAACCCCTGATTCACCGCGAAGGATGCCAGGAAATATTATTTGTCCGCAATATTCTTTCCGGCATATCATTTCCGCCTATGGAGAGCGTCGAACAGCAATGGCAGCGGCTTAAGGAACGTTACGCGCAAATGACGGAAGATGAGCTTGCCGCTCTCGCCCAGGGTGCCAGTGATCTCACGGAGGTCGCCCGCGAGGCGCTGG
>DASXIL010000192.1:0-3848 GCA_036497985.1 Candidatus Angelobacter sp.
ACAATGCCAGCCGTCATAGTGCCGTGACCAAATTCAGCCAAAGTGCTATCCAGAATCGAGGTGCTCGATTGATCCAGGATTGACGTGCTGGACTGGTTCAGGATTGCCACGGCAGAACCGTTCAACTGAAGAGTGTTCTGCGCATCCAGAATGCTGGTGGAACTCTGCTGAAGCTGGGCGGCAACTGCTGGATTCAGATCTGCAAGTTCAGAGGACCCGGGAATATCGCGAGTAAAATCATAGCCGGGAACCAATACGGCCGACAAAGCCGGATGGTTCAGATCGGCGCCGGTATCGATAATGGCCACCACGCCGCTGCCGGTCAGGTGCGTTGCGGTGCGCGCATCGGGAAGTCGAATAATGCCGGTTGCAGCTTGCGTTGTGTAATTGCTGGGGACTGTGCTGCCAAAGAATGTGACCAACGTGCGTCCCGGCAGGCTGTCCAGAATGCTGGTGCTGGATTGCGTAAGCACCGGTTGCGTCAATCCTGTCAATTCCGGGAGAGAGGCGCGTTGCTCGGGTTCAAACCCAAGCACCTGAATATCCGATTCAACTTCTGTTTCAGTACCAAAAACATCGGCGGATACCGATGTCACCAGCATCACGCAATTTGTGCCGTCATAAAGCTCTTTTACAACCGTGAGACCGTGCTGGTTGACCACGTTTTGCACATTGCTGGGGGACGCAGTGAGAATGTAGCTCGTCTGCGCCGTTAGAGGCAGACCAAGCGCCAGACACACTAATAAAAGTTGAAGAAATTTCCTCATTGTCGTTGTCCCAGATCCAATGCAATGTTTTTAAAGCGGGTTTCCCTACAGTTGGGGCGTCTTGCCTAACTGTACTTCCAGTTCCTGGCCCCTGGACTCAAGCGGCACCAGCAAGCGAAGATCGCTTTCCGGAACGTACTCAAGCTGGAATTCACCGAAGGTGTTGCTGATCGAACGGGTGACTTCGCGGTTTCCTGCTACAAGAATTACGGGCAGGTTGGCCAGCAGCTCGTCGGGTGTTTTCTGGTTGGCAATCTGGCCAACCAGCACCATGCTGGCGGATCCTTTTTCGTGCTCAAATCTTAGATCGACGGAGTAGTCGCCGGCATGGAAAAGCACCTGGCGATTAATCTGATGGGTTCCGCGCACTCCAACCGGCTGCGGATCATTCACGCTGTCATAAACTAAGCTGGCCCACAAACGCTGCAGGGCAGAGCGGCGCGGCGCTTTAGCCAAGCCGATCATTGCCTTCACCTGCTGTTCCGCGGCCCGAGGAATCTGATAGGACGCTTCACGCGAGCATACCGCGGCAAACTTTGACAACAAACCCTTGACTCTCTCGCACTTGGAACAACCAGCCTGCAGATGGACCTGCATAAGCTTGTGCTGATCGTTGGAATCAGTGTTCCTGACGTAATCAGCCCACTCAGTGATATCGAAATGGCGAACAGCTTCAGTCATAGGTGGTGACTTTTCCCCGTCTTGATATCAAGGGGGAACACGGCTTCCGGGTCCATGTTCCCCTTTTTAGCAGTCGACGGATGAGCCTGCTTCTAAGCATAAGAGTGGGCGATAAGGTTAAAAATATAGGCAAAGTAGAATTTTTGTCTCTCATGCGAATTTTCCCACCAGGGCAAATGCCGCCCAATAGTACGGATGGCGATGTTTTTGCTTCAATTTCAGCACCGCGTTTCGTAATGCATTCGCCTTGTTGGCCGAATTCTTATATCCCTGGTAGAAGTCCCGCATGAATTCAGCCGTGCTCTGGTCATGCACTTCCCACAAGCTCACCATCAGAGTCTGCGCGCCCGCGTACAGGAGGCCCCGAACCAGCCCAATCAGCTCGTCTCCGCCGATCACCACGTTCATTCCGGTGCCACAACCGCTCAGCGTGACCAGCTCCGCATCAAAGTGTAACTGATACAAATCAAACAAGCTTAGCAATGAATTGCCAAGCCGGATCGACGAAAACATGGGGTTATCCTGGCGAAAATAGCCGTGCGTGGCGATATGTATGAAACGGCTGGCCGGACCATAGAGTCGCAACTGCTCCTCAGTCGCTTCCTCTCCCATAAAGAGCCGTGCCTTACCCATGGCCGAAGCCACAAAATGGGCCTCTTCTTCGATATAAGGCGCTCGCGCGTCCGGCACGGCCAGAACCAGGGTATCTCCATCGTCAGTCCGAAGCGGCTTTTTCTGGCAAACCGCGAAGATGGTGCTGCTAGGAGCGTAGGAGACTGAAAAATCGTCAATGATGTAGCGCTTTCCGTCAGAAAGTGCGTGGAACGGCAAGTAATGCAAAAACGCGTGCGGGACAATAATCAGGTGCTCAGCGGTCAACTGCTCGCGGATCGGGGCGATCAACAGGGCGTAAAGCTCTTCTAGATGTGCCTGCGTGGCTTCCAGAAGGGCCTTTTCCAGACTCTGGATGTAGTCCGATCCCAGGCGAAACTTGGCAAGCTGCAACTGCAAAAGACGGAGCTTTTCCCGTACGCCATTGACATCACTCAACGCCAAAATCTTGAATTGCTTCCGCGAAACCAGGCATACGTAAAAACGATTGCGCGCCGTGTAGTATTCCAGCAGCAGCGTGTTCTCCGGCAGAATCTCTTGCAGTTCTTCCACTGAAACAGTCTTGGCGCTTTGCAGGCTGGCAAATTCACGGTCCACACTCTGAACCTGCGAAAATGCCTTTACCAGCGCGTCTTCATATGTCCGGCTGAGCTGCCGCAATTGCTGGATGCGCTCATTCGAGCTACCTTCAGGGTTCAGTTCTTCAATTTCAATCTGGTGATACGTCCAGTTCAGTTTTTGGCGTAGGTCGCGGAACTCCCCCATGGCCGACGAAGGCTCCTGTGGTCCACGGGATGAGGTTGAGATCGACGCGGTGCGAAAAGCAATCAGATCGGCCAGGCTGCGCGACTTGGCCTGCTCGATGTAGCCAAACGCTTCGCGTTGCGCCCTCACACCAAAGCTCACCGCCAGAGAGGTAATCACCAGCCCTTCATAAACGGCCAGCTTATTCTTTAAAAAAGCGATCTTGAGCTCTTCCTTGCCCAGATGGCTGCGTAAACCCTCCAGTTTTTTGAATGCCTGCTCATAGGCCTGTCGGGCGAGTTCAGTGTTACCGCTGGCTTCTTCCGCCTGGCCCAGCATGAAATACGCCTGATAGGTAGCTGGCGAATCCAGATGTGTAAGGCGAGAGAGCGCAGCGCTGCAATAGCGGCGAGCCTCTTCTGAGTCTGAACCGCGCAGTTCCAACGCCGCCAACAGCAGCTCGCACAAGGCGGCCTTTGACGGCAACACCGAGTTGCCAAAGTACGCGAGGGCGCTTACAGCCAGGTCTTCCGCCCGGTCATTTTCGGCAGCCTGGTAAAACACCAGCGCCTTGTACAAATCGATGAGCGGCGGCCATAACGGATTGCCTTCCTTAACGAACAAGTCGCGCGCCAGATCGAAAGATTCAATCGCCTGTTTGTACCGTCCCTGCTGGCTGATGGCAATGGCGGAAAATGTAGCGGCCTTGCCGGCCTCGTACGTCATGCCCAGATCAGTGAAAGCCGCAAACGCGTCCAGCGCAAGTTCCGTGCCGCCTTCCGTCAGGTTCAATTCCAGATAGATTTCTGACTCGTCCAGATCGCAAAGGGCCTGATGATAACCGTCTCCCAGTTGGGCGCAGAGTCTGCGCGTCTGGTCATAGAGCTCTATGGCGCGCAGGTACTCTCCCCGCAGGTAGTGCAGGTAAGCCACGTTGTAATCGGCTTCCGCCACCAGCAGTGAGAAACCATTTTCCTGGCAATGTTGGCGCGCCAGCCGGTAGGTCTCTTCCGCGCGATCGAAATCATTCAAGCTGTAGTAGCA
>DASXIL010000193.1:0-5045 GCA_036497985.1 Candidatus Angelobacter sp.
ATGGCCCCCGCTTTGTTCGCGACGCCCGCCTCGGTCCGGATGGAAAGCTATATATCTGCTTCCAGGGCAGCGGCGATATCTGGCGCATCAGGAACCCTCTTACGCCTAATTTCACCCCCGCCGGGAACGCGGTGGAGCGCGTCGGAACCTCTGACAATGGCAAGACCCTGCTGAGCATCGCTTGGGTAGGGCATGATCTATGGATGGCGCAGGCGGGCTTCCTGAACCGCATTCAGAACGCCGACCTGTGCAACTACACGCTGCCTGCCTGCCTGGCCAAGCTGGAGTTCGGCAAACTGCAGACCCAGCAAGGTATGGTCTCTGACCAGTTTATCTCCAACAATCCCAATGGACGTTGGCTGTATTGGGGCAACGGCAATCGTGTCATCCGTTATGACACGTTCAGCGCCGATAACATGCAGGTGTGGAACCAAAGCGGTTTTGTTTGCGCAATAGCCAAGGTCGCACCTCCTTGCGCGATCAGCCCGATTCCACAGGAATACACTCTGATCTTCGGCCTCAACTTCATCCAGACCGCGACTCCAACACCGCTCACTCTGATGCCTAATTTAGACGGTACTCCGGCCTTCATTGAGGACATGACCGTCACCAGTGACCCAATCATTGAAGCTCCGCCACCGGCAATAGCTGGAACTTTGCCGAAGACCGGCAAATCGTGGCTGTACCCGGCCTTCTCCGCGATGACCCAGGAGCCATGCGTCAGCACGCCGACGGTGAATCCCGTTAACACGCCGCCTAACCCGCCTCCTTGCGTCAACAGCCAGATTGGCAATGACAATCCTCCGTCCGGAACTCCTGCGCATGACGCCGCCAAACGCGCTGTCCTGTTGATCTCCGGCCTGACTCACCCCAGAGGTCTGATTTGGTTGCAGACCAACTGGTGGGTCTCTGACGAAGTTAGTGGCTTCTGCCGCATTAATCAGAACCCGATCACCGGCGCTGCAAGTCTGAGCGATTGCTTCAAACCAGCCGGCTTCGTGCCTGGACAGCCGGCAGCCTCCGCTCCGGATGGCCTCGGCAACCAGAACGTATATGTCCCGGATTCTTCGGGTTGCGCTGTGGCGCCCGGTTTGCCATGCGCGACGAATGCCGGCAGCATCGCGCGGCTCGTCTTTATCCCAAGTATCACCGGCGGCACGGTGTCACAGACTGGTGTGCTGAATTCCGGCAAAGGTGTGCCCTCAGCAGTGGCCATTCCAAACGGTCCGTTTAATGACGGCGCTGTTTACATTGGCTACTACAACAACGGCAAAATCAATAAGATCCAGCAGCCGGCAACCGCTCCCACGGCGCCTATCGTGGTGGGTGGAACCGCTAACTCCATTGGCGTGCTCAGCATGGCGTTCATTGGCAACAACCTTTATCTGGGCGAGCTTGGACCGCCGGCAAATGCTGGAGGCCAGCTGATCAAAGGCGGCCAGGTTACGGAGCTGATCGCAGCTTCGCCTGACGTCAAACGCGGCAACGCGATCATAATCAATAAACCGATCTCGCGTCTGCAAAGCCCTGTTCCGCAATTGCTCAACGAGCCTCAGCTCTTCATCAACCCTGCTGCAGTGGCAATGGGCCCGGTAGGCGATCGTGAAAAGTGCCTGCCTCCGCTGGGCGTGAAGCTCTCAGCCAGCGTACCGGCTGATCCGGGACTCGCTCCGGGGCTTTACCTGGGCTCGCTCGGACAGGCAACAGAAGGCGCGACAGTAACCGGCAGCATGACCCAGCCGCCTGAAGTGGACCAGTTCGGCACCATCTGCAGCACCATGATCGATTGGGTGCAGCAGGCGTCGTTCAATCCGCTCTTGAGCCTCAACCTGCCAATTGGTCCTGTCACGGCCCTGGCTTTCAACAGCCAGACCGACTCCAAAGCCAACCTGGCAATTGCCGATGATCCGGGATTGTTCATCCCTGATCAGTCGCTCCAGAACAGCGCAGTCCTGTTCCCAAGCACTCAAACACCCGGTCAGGCACACGTTTACATCGTTCCGTAACTTCAACCTTCAACCAACAGGCTGGCGGAAGATCGCCAGCCTTTTTTGTTGCAATCGCCATGGATTCAACCGCCGGTTGGCGGGATTTACACGTGAGGTAAACTGCTGCTTATGCGATTCATTTTTCGGCTCGTCATCTGTTTCTGCGGGTTGCTGTCGTTCGCCAAGGACACACCGGGCACGATTCTGGTTTCACACAATGACATCAAGGGGCCCATCATTGGGAACGCTCACACTGAAGACCTTGCAATATTTGCGGACGGCCGCGTGCGTTACAGTGAGTCCGGCAACGATCGCAAAACGGGCACTGTTAACATCAGGCTCACGCCCGCGCAGTTGCATCGGTTGACTGTTTTGTTGAACAGCAAAGAAATGCGCGCCGTGCCGGCTGAGATCCCTTCACAGATTAAGGTGGTGGATTTTGACTGGGAAGCGCAACTGAAGATCCAACATGGTTCCGGCAGGCAGAACATCGCCATCAAGAATTTCTATCCTATGCTGAACACACAACGCCCTGCCTACCCCAAAGCGTTGATTGAGCTCGAGTGTCTTCTGCGTGATGTCCAGGCGCGCGCCACCAACCGGCCCGTCCATATTGAGGATGAAGACTGGTGCCCGGAAAAAGCGCAATAAATCACTCGGCTGTTTTGATGTCCCTTACAATAAACAACCCGCCGTTTCTGGGCGGGTCTGTTTAATGCGGGGTTTAATTTCCTATCGGCCCTTTTTCTTTTTACGCTGCTTGGCCAGTTCTTTCCTGCGTTCCTCGGCATGAATGAAAACATCATCGGGATCTCCGATGTACTTTTCCCACTTTTGCCTGACCTTGCCGAATCGATTCCAATCCTCAAGCTCGATTGCCTCAATGGTCTCAAGAAATTCCTGGTTCATTTCGGCTTGCAGCTCTTGCGTGAAACTGGAAAACAGTTTTGCTGCTTTTGATTTGAACAATCCGGTCTGCTGCAATGTGTGGCAGTGGCCCACAATCGCCGCAAACGCTGTGTTGAGTTCAGAGAGGGTGTGATAAATCTGGGACTTTTGAGTAACATCAGTTGTAGCCATTGTCGCCTTCCTAAGAGGTGCTTTGGTTAGGGACGTTACCCGGTCTTATCCACCGGGAGCGTCCCGCCTTTGCTTATACACTCAGCCCGAATTGGAAGCAACGAAAAAAGAGCGAATTGGAACATTATTTTCCCCACCAAAAACAGCCGCAGCTTACTGCTCAAATCATCCTTCGTCACGCGTTGGGTCGCAGGGCGACCAATCATTTGAATTTTTAATGCGTCCTTAACGCCAGCCTAATTCCAGCTGCTTACTCTTGCCATGTCTGGTAATACAAACTTTCGGATCCGGCTCCTTCCGGGCTGGTTCCACAAACTGCAGTCTGATTTATTTTCGGGGAATGAGATAGCGGTATTCCCTTCCGGTCTCAAAACCCCACTTTTTGTTTGAGTTGTCTTTATTTTGCGGCGATATATCTGTTGATTGAAAAGACAGGAATGTCGGGCAATTCAATGCGGCAAATGCCCGTTGACTTGCAGGACACTCGGCAAAGTAAAGCGTTGGCAAGGCTGGCGCGCTAAACCACCAAACTTTTGAAACTTTAATTCGACTCCAAGCCGCCATTAATGCCTTCGATATTAAGTATCGCCATACAAGTATCGCCATACAAGTATCGCAAGACGAAGTATCGGGGTAAGAGAGAGAGACCCTTCCGGGCTCCCATCCCTAAAGCAGTTTCAACAAAGCTTTCATTTTGTCTGGCTTCAGCCACGGGCTGAAGCCGCTGGAGGAATCCCCATGATTTCCGCACGCACATCCCTGCGAATCTCTGCCGTTCTATTGCTTGCGCTCGCGTTGAGCGCGTTTGCCGCGCCCGCAAGTGACTTCACCGGCTCATACACCCTGGGCGTCGCGGCAGCTGCGGGAAAAGACGTACAGCTTACGATCATGCTGACCGTCGCCAACAATACTTCTTCCAGCATCGGCAACGCCACCATCTCGCTGCATGAGCCGCAGGCCGGCCGCGTGATTTACGGACAGCTCACGGGCCTTTCTCTTGCCGCCGGCCACAGCACCCATATCAACGGATCATTTCGCGTTCCGCAGGGCCTGTATGAGTCCTGGCAAAAAGGCAGCAGTCCGGCCATAAGCGTTACGTATAGCGACGCACAAGGCAATCCGGTCCAGACATTCATTCAGTTCTAAGCAATCCCCTTTGGAGGCAACACCCATGCGCGCCCAAATTTTCACGCAAGTTAATACAGGAACCAAGCCTGCCGGACTGCTCCGGCTCTTAGCCATGTTGCTGCTGGTAATGGCGGTCCTGTCTCCTTTGGCCGCGCAGGCCCAGGGGAATTACGTTTATGTGAATAACCAGGCGGCCGCCAACACGGTCTCCGCTTATTCAGTCTCCGCCACGGGTGCGCTCACGCAAGTGAGCGGCTCGCCCTTTCCTACTGGCGGAGTGGGCGCAAACGTAGTTTGTTACGGTCTCAACCGGATCACGCTAAGTCCGATCAACAATTTGCTTCTTGTGGCCAATACCGGTGACCGCAGCATCACTTCGTTCCAGATTAATCCGGCCAGCGGCGTACTCACCCGCGTCGGAGCGCCTGTTGCCACAATACTCACACTCGATTCCTGCCAGGGTATTTCACTGGCGGCCACGCCGGATGGCAATTTCCTTTTTGCATCGAGCAATGGCCAGATTGAAACTTTCACCATCGGAGCAGGCGGAGCGGTGAGTCCGCTGATAAACCCGGTTACAGGAAACCCTACTGTTACATCGAACTGCTGCTCGCCTAATGCCAGCATGGTGATTTCTCCCAATGGCCAGTTCCTGGCAATCTCAAATCAAACCAGCGTATCGATGTTTACTATTAACGCCGGAGTATTAGCGTCGGTCCCGGGCTCGCCGTTTACCAAGACAGGCTCAGGAAGTCTTTCCGGACTCGAGTTCAGTTGCGCCGCTGATCGTCTCTATGGCGGTGAAGCCACCGGCAGTCCCGCGCTGGCGGACGCCTGGAGCGTTGACAA
>DASXIL010000194.1:0-4619 GCA_036497985.1 Candidatus Angelobacter sp.
GTGGGGCGGTCGCTGTGATGTTCATTGTTGGACTGGGGATTGCGTCCAATGCACAGTCGAATCCGCCAGGATCGTATCAACAAACCTGCAGAAACATTGATTTTCACGATGACGTCCTGGTGGCAAATTGCCAGGACTCTACCGGGCGCTGGCAAAGCGCTCAACTGCGCGATGTTCAGGGCTGCCGCAGTGACATCATTAACGACGACGGCGCGTTGCGTTGCAGCAGAAGTAACGGCGTCAACGGCGGCGTTGCGGCGGGGCTTCCCGGCGGTTCTTACACGCAGTCCTGCCAGGACGTGCATGCAAGCGGCGACGACCTGCACGCCCGCTGTCCAACGGCAAACGGCGATTGGAAAGATACCAAGCTGGATGACTACAACAAATGCCGCGGCGAAATTGTGAATGATAATGGCAAACTTCGCTGCGTTACCAGCGTTTACGGCGGACCGGGCACTCCTGTGGGGGCGTATCAGGGCGGTTATGGGTCTCCTGTCGGCGGATTTAGCGGGCCTTACACGCAAAATTGCAAGGACATCAAGAGCCATGGCGACGATCTTGAAGCACGCTGCAAGACCGTGAACGGCGATTGGCATAACACCAAGCTCGACGATTACCGGAAATGCCATGGGCAGATCATCAATGAAGATGGCAACCTGAAGTGCGTGGCCGCCGGTTACGGCGGTATTGCACGTGCTGGCTATGGAAACTGGCCGGCAGGTTCTTACACGCAGTCCTGCGATAGCATCCACATCGATGGCGATGACTTGAAAGCACACTGCCAGACCAGAGACGGCAGTGCGCACGACGCCAAGCTGGATGACTTCCAGAAGTGCAAGGGTGACATCGTGAATGACGATGGCAAGCTGCACTGCGAACGGTAAGTAAACGCGCAAGAAAAATTGAATGACAAAAAGGGATGCCTCAGGAGTGTCCCTTTTTTCTTAACAGTTATTCACGCTTTCGAGCTTTGATAGATGCGGCCGTGATGTCGCCAATGATAACGGCTCTCGCTGCACAGGCTCAGGCTATGGTTACGGCTGCCGCGTTTTTGTGCACTTCGATGTCTGCCAACACCGTCGCATTTGTTGGGGTGAAAACATAGGAATCTACACCTCGTTTCTTTATCGCATCATTTGTCGTTAGAATTCTGTTAGCGTGAGATACCAACATAGCTAGCAACATAACGCAGAGCTGTGTGCGCTGTAGAGCCAGAGATGCTAACTGAGCAAACAAAAAAACGCATTTCGGATTACCTCGGATTGGCGATGGGGCTTTTCATTTCTGTCCGCGTGACAGCGATATCGAACGAGTATGATCTCAGGAACAGTGCGTCACGGCTTTACTATGCGCTGTTCCACGTAAGTCTTGCATTCCTTCTTAGCCAAGGAGAGGAAATTGACAAGATCCGCCGTTTCCACGGACAAGTGCATACGGCAGTTGGGAAAAGGATGGGTAAGCCATTGGACAGGTTCGTTCGTGCCGTGTATGACGCAAGGCTGAAAGCCGACTATGAACCCGATTTTTTTGTTAGGAAATACGGTTCTGATCTAGAAAAGGCGCGAGCCGAGATGAGCTATGTTCTAAAGTCCGCGAACGCCAATTTTTATTGGATTTACCAAGAGGCCAGGAAGGCCTTGTAGGGTGAATATTATGACTGAATCGGAAATTGAAGAGTTGGTTAATAGGCGTCTCACCGAGGCTGGTGTTGCAGGCATTCTGGATCGCGACAGATCCCAATTTCTTGAAGTTCCACCTGGATTGTTCACGGAAATTGTATTGGTGGATGCCTCGAAGCAACCCGATGCCGAGCGAGTCTTGAAGAATATCGTTGCAGAATTGCAAAGAGATGGCACTACGCTGGAATACGTGATCCGGTCGCTTTGGCGTGTAGGCGAGATTAGGTACGCTGGACCCGCGCGAACGCTGGAAGGCGGATTGCGGTTTGCGCTAGATTTTCGCGTCCAACTTCTATCTGGTCGCCGGCAAATTGAAGTTGAGGTAGATGTAACGATGGCGGCTCTTACCATTCTTCGTCAGAAACTCGGAATAGATGATTGGGTCATGAACATCGGCTGGTCACCTCAAAAGGGTGACGTACAAGAAGAGAACATTCGCGCCGCCGTTGCCACATTTTTAGAAATCCAATTGAGTCAGGGGGGAATGTCTTATTGGGACCCGCTTCTTCATTCCCGTTTGGAATTGGATGAAGCTGCAATGTCATACGTTTTGGGCCACAGCACAGCATTTCGGGAACTTCATACAGCAATTACGGATGCGTTTTCCGAAACTGTTGTGAATAGCTTCCTAGAAAGCCTATCCGCCTCGGGTCTCAGGCTCGTTGATTTCGACAACACTCTTTCGGAGTTGTCAAACATGCTCGGTGGTGCCTATCGAAGAGGGCAGAAGTTCAGCGTGAGTGCAGTCGAGCTTTTTAACAGTTTGGGGCCGGGCGAACGGCGGTTGATAAAAGAGTACTTTCTGATTAGCGCCAAGAAATTGCGGGAGAGACATCCGGAATTCGTTGCGCAATTTCAGCAAGTGTTCGAAAATCTACCTGAAATCCAACATCGATGAGCGGCACAAGCCAAATGCGATGAACAGGCCTACATCCGCGCGGTTGCTCACATCCGCACTGCGCCTGTAATATCGAGAATTAGCTTCTTACGGCGCACATGTCCCACGAACTCCCAAAAACCTATGATCCCAGCGCCATAGAGGTACGCTGGGCGGAATACTGGGTCGCGGAAAAGCTGTTTTCCGTCGAGACGCCGGAGCATGGCTCGACAGAAGCCACCAAGCCTATCTTCACCATTCTGCTGCCGCCGCCCAACGTTACCGGCCGCCTGCATATGGGACACATGCTCAACCAGACGGAGATGGACATCATCACCCGCTGGCAGCGCATGCGCGGCTTTACCGCGCTCTGGTTGCCCGGCACTGACCATGCCGGAATCGCCACGCAAATGATGGTGGAGCGCCAGCTTGCCAGTGAAGGCAAGGGCCGGCAGGGTCTGGGTCGAGAAGCGTTTCTTGAGCGCGTCTGGGACTGGAAAAAGCATTACGGCGGCGCCATTCAGGCGCAAATGAAACGGCTGGGCGCTTCCGTGGACTGGGACCGCGAATACTTCACCATGGACGAGAACCTGTCTCGTGCAGTGGTTGAATGCTTCGTCCGCCTGCATGAGCAAGGCCTAATTTACCGCGGCAAGTACATTGTGAACTGGTGCCCGCGCTGCATGACGGCTATCTCCGATCTGGAAGTCGTGCATGAAGATTTTGCCGGCAAGCTCTATGAGTTCCGTTATCCGCTGGCGGATGATCCAAAACAGTTTGTGACTATCGCCACCACGCGGCCTGAAACCATGCTGGGCGATACGGCTGTTGCAGTAAATCCGAAAGACAAGCGCTATCAAAAGCTTGTCGGCAAAAAGCTGCGCTTGCCGCTGATGAATCGCGAGATTCCCATCATCGCAGATGACTTTGCCGATCCTCAATTCGGCAGCGGCGCGGTGAAAGTTACGCCGGCGCATGATCCCAACGACTTTGCCATTGGCCTGCGCCACAATCTGCCGCAGATCAACGTAATGGACGACCAGGCGCGCATCAATGAAAATGGCGGGCCGTACAAAGGGCTGGATCGTTATGAGGCGCGCGAGAAAATCCTGCGCGACCTGGAAGAGCTGGGACTGCTGGCGGGTATCAAGGACCACACGCTGGCCATCGGCAAGTGTGACCGCTGCAAGACCATCGTGGAGCCAAGGCTTTCCACGCAGTGGTTCATCAAGATTCAGCCGCTGGCCGATCGCGCGATTCAGGCCGTGGAAAAAGGCGAGATCAAATTCACACCGGAAAACTACGCCAAGACTTACTTCGAGTGGATGCGCAACATCCATGACTGGTGTATCTCCCGCCAGCTTTGGTGGGGACACCGAATTCCGGCGTGGCATTGCCAGGGGTGCTCGCACATAACAGTTGCGCGTACCACGCCCGCAGCGTGTGAAAAATGCGGCAACGCCAAGCTCACGCAGGATAACGATGTTCTGGACACGTGGTTTTCTTCCGGCCTGTTGCCGTTTACTGTCTTTGGATGGCCGGAAAAGACTCGCGATCTCGACGTCTTTTACCCCACCACGCTCCTGATTACCGGCTTTGACATCCTGTTTTTCTGGGTGGCGCGCATGATCATGCTGGGCTGCCATTTCATGGCCGATCATCCGCAGGGAAGCGTGCCTTTTAAGAATGTTTACATTCATGCGCTGGTGCGTGATGCCGACCGCCAGAAGATGTCCAAGACCAAAGGCAACGTGATTGATCCCATTGAGGTCACGGAAAAATACGGCACGGATGCGGTGCGCTTTACCCTGGCGTCCATGGCTTCCCCGGGCACTGACATTGCTTTTTCTGAGAGCCGTACCGACGGCTATCGCGCCTTTGCCAACAAGATCTGGAACGCCGCGCGCTTCATGTTCATGAATCTGGACCGCGTTGCAGGGGTCAGCCTGACCGGCGGCGCAAAGCCGGAGCAGCTCAACAAGCTGGAAAATCGCTGGATTTATTCGCGCTTCCATCGCGTTGCCGGGCAGGTGAACCAGAGCCTTGCCGACTATCGCTTTGAC
>DASXIL010000195.1:0-4558 GCA_036497985.1 Candidatus Angelobacter sp.
ATCCGGCTGAGCAGGACAAGATCCGCAAGGCCGTCAGCGGGTTTCTCGGTAGTCCTCCCGGAGAGGCCGGGGGCGTAAAGCCGGCATTCGACATGTGGGCGAATCGCCACACGATGATCGCCTTTACCACTATGATGTGGGCGGCCGAGACAATGGGCTATGACACCGCCCCGATGGAGGGCTTTATGGAAGACCAGGTCAAAACCCTGCTGAAAATTCCGGAGCGTGTCCGCGTGGTTGCTCTACTTGCTGTTGGAAGACTAAGGCAAGGACAAGATGTATGCCGGAAGGTTCGAGCCTGCTCGCTCCGTGTTCGCTGACACCTGGGGTAAGAGCATCGAGTTCTGATCTGAAAAAACCGCAGATTGACGCTGATGAAGGCGGACCCAAAGGACGACACAAAATGGAATTCTCCACTGAACGTATCATCAAACTTGCCGATGCACAAAATGCCATCCCTACGCGCGACGGTAAACTCTATGACGAACTCTTTCGCCACGGCACTTTGACGGTTGAGATCTATGCGCCAAAGGGCGTTGACCTGCAACAGCCGCATACGCGCGATGAACTCTATATCGTCGTTGCCGGCCGTGGCTGGTTTTTTGTCGAGGGCCAGCGCTTTCAGTTCGGACCCGGTGACGCGCTCTTTGCCGCTGCCGGCGAGGTACATCGCTTTGAAGATTTTACGGAGGACCTGCTGACCTGGGTGGTCTTCTATGGTCCTGAAGGCGGTGAACGTGCGTAGCTGCGCGATAGCCATATTCCTGGCGCTTCTTTTGGGCGTTGCTCTTGCGGCACAGACTGCACCTCAACCGCAACCGACTCCAAACGCATTCGACGCGCAAGCCGCCTCACGCCTGCTCCTGCAACTCAGCGAGGCATTGCAGGGCCACAGCCAGAAACAATTTCTCGCCCTCTTCGATCTGTTAAAAATGAAAGACGGCGCTCTCTTCCGGCAGCAGATCAATTCTTTTTTCGCGCAGACCGAATCCATCCGCGTTCACCTCAATCTGGTTGACACGTTTATGGATGGCAACAACGCCAATATTGCCGTTGACGCTGAGATGGAAGCGCAGCCAAGCAATGGCGGAGCGCCTGCGCGAAGAAATGAACGGCTGAACTTTGTGGTTGCTAACGCTGGGGATCACTGGAAGTTTGTCGAGCTCCAGCCCAGATCTTTCTTCTCGCTTCCTTGAACTTTTTGCTTCCATGAAAATCAAGGCAATATCATCCGAGCCAAAGCCGCCGAAATCGAATACGCGCGAGTATCCTAATCGCCCCATTGTTGGTGTGGGCGCGGTCGTTATTCATTTGAACCGTGTGCTACTGGTGAAGCGCGGCAATCCACCGTTGCTGGGGGAATGGTCGCTACCGGGAGGCGTCGTCGAACTGGGAGAGACGTTGCGCGCCGCCGCCGAGCGCGAAGCCCATGAAGAAACTGGTTTGATCGTGAAGGCCGGCGAAGTTCTGGAGGTGCTGGACCGTATCATCGCGGGCAAACATGGCGCACCGCAATACCATTATGTGTTGATCGATTTTCTGTGTGCGGCAGAAGGCGGCAAGCTGCACGCCGGCGGCGACGCGGAAGCGGTGCGTTGGGCAAAAAAGAGCGAACTGGCGCAGTATGAATTGGAAAAGCCAGCTCTGCGCGTTATCAGGAAAGCGTTTGTGCTGGCAAACGCTGAGTGACAGCGGACCTTCTTTCTGAAATCCCGAATCCCGCGTAGCGGGTGAGGGAACCCTATAGCGCCGAGAATTTAACTGACAGAAAGCGCATGGGCCGATAACGCCTGAATGACGATAGGGCCCCCTCGCTTCGCTCGGGGTTTCAGAAAAACGTCAGTATCACTCAGCGAAAGCCTTTTTACTTTCCCCAGCGATAAGCATCCTTCTGCACCAATTCCACAAACTGCAACACACGGCACGCAAACTGGTGTGCCATCTCGTCGAAGCTCTTCGGCTGGTTATAAAACGTCGGGATGAGCGGATAGATCGTCGCGCCGGCTTCGGCGGCCCAGTCCATGTTGCGGATATGCACGCGGTTCAGCGGCGTTTCTCGTGTGCAGAGCACCAAAGGACGCTTCTCTTTCAGGCAGACATCGGCCGCGCGGTCAATCAGGTTGCCGGCCAGCCCGTGAGCAACTCTGGCCAGAGTTCCCATGCTGCACGGAATCACGATCATGGCATGCGTGGGATAGGAACCGCTAGCGACGTTCGCGCCAATGTCGTCATTGTTCAGCGCCTGGATCTTGTCAGATTTTTTCCCGAGTAGCTGCTGGACAAGGTTGTTGCGTCCTTTGATGTCAAGTTCTTCGGCGAAAACGCGCAGCGCATTGTCTGACGCAATGAAATTTACTCTCTGCACGCGTTCGTCGCGTTCCAAAATGAGCAGCAGCTCTCTTGTGAACAGTGCGCCGCTCGCTCCCGTGGCGGCTACCGTGAGTACATGGGCTGACGGATGTAACGGATTCGGCATCTAAGGGTGTAAGGTCTGGGTTACAGAGTAAAGCTTACAGACTAATAGTAATTGATCAAGGAGGCGTCTGCGCTGAAGCCAGCCAGGCTACTTCATGGGCAGTGGTTTCTCAATTCGGGCCCGGCGCAGGACAGCAGCGCAGCAGCTTGCACTACTACAGGTGAAGCGTGAAATCAGCGCCACCGATCCGCACGGCCGGCTGAAATATGTGCGTGACTTCAGCGAAGCCTTTCGCGATTATCGCCGCGCCCTTACCGATACAGAATTCAAGCAGCATTGCTCCATTGCCGACGTGCTTTTACTGGGTGACTACCATGCACTCGCGGCATCGCAGGATTTTGCCGCGTCATTCATCGGGCAGCTGGCGCAAAGCGACCGGCCCGTGGTGCTGGCGCTGGAAATGGCTTTCAGCCGCGATCAATATGTGCTGGACGAATGGCTGCGCGGTGAAATCAGTGAAGACGAGCTTCGCGCTGGCATACGCTATGACGCCGAATGGGGATATGACTGGGAGCCGTTCGCGCGCCTGTTGCGCCAAGCCAGGAAACATGGCTGCCCTGTATATGGCATTGATTTGAAGCCACGTGGGAACATGCGCAAGATCGGCGCGCGTGATCGCCATGCCGCAGCGCAGATCGCGCAGATTCGGCGGGCGCATCCGGGAGCGCGAGTGGTAACGCTGTTCGGTGAAGCGCATCTTGCACCACAGCACCTGCCGCACTGGCTGCGCTTGCTGCGCCCACGCGACCGCGTGCTTACCGTGCTGCAAAATCTTGACGAACTTTACTGGAAGGCCGCGGCCGAACTGAGTGACAGCGTTCACGGCGTGCAGGTGAGCGACGACGTTCTTTGCGTGTTTAATGCCACGCCACTGGAAAAATACGAAAGCTACCGCATCTACATCGGCAAGTGGCGCACCGAGCCGAACCAGCCCGAT
The DNA here is from genome assembly GCA_036497985.1 of Candidatus Angelobacter sp. Classification (GTDB taxonomy): domain Bacteria; phylum Acidobacteriota; class Terriglobia; order Terriglobales; family Acidobacteriaceae; genus Angelobacter. The sequence continues at coordinate 3,414 of DASXIL010000195.1, forward strand.
CTTGCGCCTACGTTCTATAACCTTGTGGATACATTTATGCGCTCAATGGGTCTGGAGCAGTACTCGCCTGTTACCGGCAGCCATTCCAGCGCGCTGATTGAAGATTATCCGGAAGTTTATCTGCGCCCCGGCGCAAGAGATTTTGAAAAGCTGCTCGCGCGCAAAGAAGTTCCTGCTGTCGAGCGACGGCCCGTGCTGGAAAAATTGCGCCAGCAAGGCTGTGTCTATTCTCCCAAGCACAATCTTCTGTTGATCAAGCGGTTTCAGCTTGCAAACGCCGCCGAGGAAGCCGTGCGCTTTGTCCAATATGAGTGCCGTGGCGCGGCATGTTCCAACGGTCCATGGGCGGGCAGTTCACACCAGGACCAGTTTTATTTTGACGTGATTGAGCGCGCCTTTATTACGTTTGGCGCGCGGGTCCTGCTGCCGCACTATCCGGTCATGCGCCATCATGATTTCCGGGCGCTCAGCAGCCTGCCCCACGATGCGGCGAAAATACACAAGGCATTCAGCCCCCGCGAACATCGCGAGATGATTGAATTTCTGGTGTTGCACAAGGAAGCAGAAGGGCATGCGCGCCTGCGTTCGGAGTTGCCGCGCGTTATCGCCACCGGCATTGAGTCCACCGGGAAAAAGCGCGAGTTCCTGGTCCGGCATCTTGGCGCCATGCTGGGAGCAGAGATGCATGAAGCGTATCTTGCAGGGTCGATGAGCAAGAGCTTTCTGCGATCTCTTTTCTTCCGCAAGATCCATTTGCCTGGAGCGGCCAAGAAGACCTACTTCGAGCTGGCACGAAGGGTGAATCCGGCGCAGGGCAAACTGTTCTCTTGAGAAAAACCTACCACGGAGGCACGGAGACACGGAGAGCGGCAGGTGGATCTTTTTGCGATCACTCCATCCGTGAACTCCATTCTCAGCTTTAGCTAATATCGCTTCAGTCTCAAAAACAAAACTCTCTTTGTTGTTCTCTGTGTCTCCGTGCCTCCGTGGTAGGTTTGGATTTTAATGTTAATCTGAATCCTTAGATGGATACTGCTTCCCTCCGCAAACTGCTACAAGATGTCCGCAAAGGCGCGGTCTCGCCCGACGACGCAGTTGCGCGTCTGCGGCACATGCCTTTTGAAGACCTGGGTTTCGCCAAGATT
>DASXIL010000196.1:0-4828 GCA_036497985.1 Candidatus Angelobacter sp.
TTTTCGAGAAAGACCGAATCTGATCTGAGGTAAAAGGTAGCTCAGGTAGATGGATCGTGCCGTGATCGTTTATATGCTCTTTGAGCACCCGGCGAACAGCATCGGGCTGCTCATAGATTTCCAGGATCATGTAATGAGGGAACTTGGGCTTCGGTTTGGCCGGTGCTTGATTCACGTTCCACTCCTCATCCCATTAACGCGTCATTTTTTGGTATCGTCAACAGGGTGCGTGCGAGACGCCGGGGACCAGCCACGGTCAATGCGCGCGCAGGCCAGCGCTGAACCGCGTTATTTAGCCCGGCATTCTGCAATGAGACAGAATGCCGGGGTTGAGCGAGTTACCACCTTGAACGACGTCAGAAGATAAGTTTCATGCCAAACTGAACCTGGCGGCCAGGGTTGGATGACGTGATGACACCAAACGTCGGGCCAGTACTTGTGCTGGGAGCGCCAAGGATCGGTGTATTCGTGAGGTTGATGAACTGAGTCAGTAGCTGGAAGTTCGTCCTCTCCGAAATCTGGAATGACTTGACGATGCTCAGGTCAGAGGTAGCCAACCCTGGTCCGCGGAATGCGCCCGCCGCGCAGGTGCCAAACGTGCCAGGAGCGGGATCAGTTACTGACGCGGGATTGAGGAAATGCGGGCCCAAGACCCCAGGAGTAGTTGGATCGTTAGGATTGGTGAACTGGCCGCTCCCGGACTGCGAAACGCCAGGGACGCAGTTTGGACGAGGCGAAGCGCTGCCGGTCAATGACTTGTCCGCGCCATGAGGATACAGCGCAAAGCCGGTATGCATGGTAAAGTCCGAGGCGATGCTCCACCCGCCAATCACCGCATTGACTACCGGGGCGGCCCCACCGCCAAACCGGCGGCCTTTTCCAAAGGGCAAATCATACATCATGTACCCATTGAATAGACCGGCGGCATCGGAGATGCAGCGCCCGTAGTCGCCATTTGGGTTGTAGGCATTTTGGAAGAAGAATCCAAAGCCGGTCTGGCTCGTGGCTCCGGGAAGCTGTTCCTCGTCGCCGAACGGGCCGAAGTAGCCCAGGCTGTTGCTCATGCACTTGGACCACGTATAGTTCGTGCGGAATTGCAGACCTTGCCAAGCACGTTGCTCCACGCTGATTTGCAGTGCGTTATAGCGCTGAATGCCGCTGGAATCATTAAAGCGGATCGTCGGCGAGTTGCCCGCGCCGCAACAGTTGATCAGAGGTTGGGCAAAGGGCCCAGGCGAAACAGTTCCGTCCGGATTAAGCACCTTCTGGTTAAAGATGAAAATATCGGACATGTGATCGATCTTGTTGCCCACATAACCGACCGAGACTGATGTTCTCGATCCCAGCTGCCGTTGGATGGTGAGGTTCCACTGCTGGTCGATCGCAGGCTGCAGGTTCGGGTTGGTCAAGTGGAGCGTAGCGCCACTGAGGCAGGCCGGGGAAAGCGCCTGTAAAGCCGCTACCGTGCAGGCGGAAGCGGGAAATCCACTGAATCCCTGGCTCAACGTGCTGGTAGGTAAAGCTTGCGTGGCTGGATTGATGAGTTCGTGGGCTTGCACGAATGGAGGATTCTGGTATGGCAGGTTGTTGACACCGTTGGCCTCCATGAAACTGGAAATGCCATATGCAGCGCGAATCACGGTATTCTTTGTCCACACCGAGTCCCAATTCGGCTGCCACGCAAAGCCGAGGCGCGGCTGGAAGTTGCCGATGCCCGTATAGGTGTTGTACCCCGACCCGATGGTCGGTACACCGGTGGCCAGGTTGAAATTCACATCCTGGTTGTTGTTGGTCTGGCGCGCAGTTGTCAGCTCATAGCGAAGGCCAAGGTTCAACGTAAGATTGTTTTTGATGCGCCAGTTGTCCTGGGCGAAAATCCCGAAGAGACTGTTGCGCAGATACTTGTTGCCACCGCCACCGTTTCCCTGCTGAACATCCTGAGGGAGACCGAGCAGGAAGTCGGCAACCCCATTGCCGGCGGAAGCGCCATTGTTGCCGGTGAATTGGCCATTGAAGATAAACTGCCCAGCCAGACCGGCATTGCCGGGATACAGATCATTCATGATGTAGTGATAGGCCTGGAAACCGCCGTGAATCACATGCCGGCCGTGGGTCCACGTAGCGGTATCTTCGAACTGCCATGTAGTGTCATGAAAGGATTGGACGAGGTCGGCGTTCCCGATTGGGCCCACGTTGGTTCCGGAGAATGTCATCTGCGGCAGGAAACTCACCGTAACGCCTGCAATGCCAAACGTTGCGCCCAGGTTCTGTCCTGTGGGATTGGAGAACCCTTCCGTCACAGGAAAATACTGGAATCCCAAACGCGCGTCGTTGAGTAGCGACGCGGAGAAAGTATGCGTCTCGTCCAATACGAAATTCTTCAGGGGGAAAGTGCGGTCGGCATTACCCAGCAATTGCAGGCTGTTGCTCTGCGGTGCAGTAACAAACTGCTGCGAGTACCGGCCCATTACGTGATCTTTCTCTGAAGGAACAAAGTCAATCTTGAGATCACCTTGGTAGGAGTTGGTCTTGAACTGATTAATGTTGTTGGTAACCGCGCCGCCCGGATAAAAAGGAGAGGTTACAATACCGCGGGCCGCGGAATTGAGCCTCCCGATGGGAATCTGGTTGTTCAGAAACGCAGTGCGCGCTGCCGGATTAGCGCTGGATGCCGGATCAAAAAGCTGGTGCGCCGCATTGTTACAAATACCTCCTGAGAATCCTTCTGGGCAAAGCGCAGCAAAATTGCCCTGGCGCTGCTGATCAGGAACCAGGTTCACCTGGGCAACTGTCGCCGGCTGAGAAAAGAGTGACTCCGCAAAATCCGAGAAAAAGAACAGCTTGTTCTGGATAATCGGCCCACCAAAGGTGAAGCCGAAATCGTCATAGTGCAGCGCTGCCCTGGGAGCGATCTGCTGGCCGGCTTGGTTTCTCCCGCAACTGAACGTTATGCCATCAGCGTTTTGAGCGCAGGCATGATTGTTTTGCCAGCTGTTGGCATTCAAGCCGCCGCGGCGAAGGTACTCATACAGTGAACCGTGGAAGTCGTTGGTCCCGGACTTCACGGTCACGTTCACCACTCCACCAAGGTAGTTGCCAAAATCCGCCGGCGCGCTGCCGGTAATCAAGTTAAATTCCTGAACGGCATCTGGAGCCGGCACATAACCTACGTCATTGTTGTCTGGCTGGTTGTTATCCATGCCATCGAGAAGGAAATTGTTTTCCTGCTCGCGGGCGCCGTTCACATAAGGCCGTCCCGTTCCAAACGAGTTTTGCGCTGCCTGGAAGCCGAATAGATTGGGCGTAATCACGCCTGGCGCCGATATCAGCGTTAATTGGTTGGTGTTGTGCGTGGAAAGCGGCAACGATGAAACGGTAACCGAATCTACCAGATTTCCGAGCAGCGAAGTGTCGGTTTGCAGCAGTGGGGCCTCACCAGTGACTTCGACGGTCTCCGTGGTCTGGCCGATTCGCAGTTGGAAATTCAGGCGTGCTGTCTGGTTTAGAGTGATGGTGAGAGCCTGGTTGATCACGCTCTGAAAACCTTTGGCTTCCGTCTTTACCTGGTACTTGCCGACCGGAACGCCTGAAATATTGAATGCTCCGGCATCATTGGTGGTTGTAGTAAGAACGGTGCCGCGATCAAGGTCTTTCGCGGTTATGGTTGCTCCGCTCACTGCCGCACCACTGGGATCAACGACCGTTCCGACGATGGATGCCGTCACTTCCTGCGCCCAAGTTGGGGAGGACAGGAGAAACAGGGCTGCAAGCAATAAGAGGACGCTTCCGGCAAGCGCCCTGTGGAAGTTGGTTCGCCCAACATCTGCTACTCGACAGCCGTTGGAGTGGAAACCTGATTGCGAAATCATCAAACGCGGCATGTGACCTCCAAAAGTCCAGGGGCAAGAACACACCCTGAGAGCACTTGACCTTTTATTGAACTAATTCCGTGTTTATTGAAACGATTTCATAAACACGGGCGAGATTGTCACAAATGCAGGTGCGCGTGTCAATAGGTCTAACAACTTTTTTTGCTGCCGGACGTTACGGGTTGGCAACTTCGGCAACAGATACTTTCTATAGAGTAGGGACAAATCGCTGCGGCACGCCGCCGAGCCAGTCGAAGAAGTCTAGACTGCCAGGGAGCAACAACGCCCAGGCTGCATGATCATAGGAAGGCGCGCGGCGCCGATCAATCCTGCGCGGTCCTGCAATTGCGCAGGCTTGACTTCCGTTGCGCGATGGCTCTGCTTCTGCTGCTCCCCGGCGCGAAAGACGATTGAGCGTTCCGTCAACTCCTGAAACATGGCTGGGGAGAACTGGTCCCAGGCCCGGGAGACGCCGCCGCCGATTACATACATAGGGAGGTTAAAAGCATTGATCAGATTGGCCAGGGCGATTCCCAGGGCCGTCCCGGCAGCAGCAAAGATACGGCAGGCGGCCGGATCTCCGGCGTGCGCGCACGTGTGCGCGGTTCGCGCACTCAATGCTGGATCTTGTTCCCTGGCTGCGGCCAAACAGGGTGATTCGCCTGAATCCGCAGCCTCAATCGCAGCCCGACGAATTGCCGTCGCGGAAGCATATTGCTCCAGGCAGCCATGGTTGCCGCACGGACATGCCCGGCCTTCCGCAATCACAGTCATGTGACCAAGTTCGCCTGCCATCCCCAGAACTCCATGCCAGGGCCGGCCATTCACCACAAAACCGCCGCCAACGCCGGTACCCAGCGTAATCATGCAGAGGTCTTCAATGTGCTTCCCCGCCCCAAGCCATTTTTCGCCCACGGCAGCGCAGTTTGCATCATTTTCCAGGATCACCGCAGTACCCA
>DASXIL010000197.1:0-3135 GCA_036497985.1 Candidatus Angelobacter sp.
CGCCAATATTCAACCAGAATCGCGGAAGCGTAACAATTAGACGATGTATCGGCGATACTTTGGTATTAGGCGGGTATCCTCACCGTCGGGGTGCCTTCGTGGCTTGCAATGCAGCTCAGCTTGCGCCGGCGAAATTTCATGAAATCTCCAACCCAATCACGATCAAACTCGATCGCGAAATAATACGTCTGCCCGGGCTCCGCCGTGAAGGTAGTTGCCACCAGGGACGCATTGGACGCCGCTGCAAGCGGCCCTTTGACGCTAGATGGAGAAGAAAAGATAAGAGGCTTTAAAGTTCGCGCCCATCCAACTTCCATCCACACCCACTCTAGCAGGTACGCACCCGATGCATACCCCGCCCCGGCCATCGAAAACGTAAACGAGTAAATGATTCGCCGTTAAGAAACCTTCCAAGTACGTTGTACCTTGAATGCGGCTTTGAGAACCGGCCGCAACGCGCAGCATCTCCCACAAATAACACGGGCTCAGAATCGGTTCGTGATTGCTTGAATCAGCAAAAGTGCGCCGATACTTGCTAGTCCGAAGTATAGATACCTAAGAAAAACCTCGCCGTGAAGACGATGATTGATCACCCTACCGAGGAACACCGCCATAATCGTGACCGGCAATGAGATCAGATAAAAATGTGTAACGGCTGAGGTCCAGAGTCCGGTCAGCAAATAACCACCCATGCCAACCACACTCACAGGCAAAAAAATATCCTTGCAGGGTTGCCCGAAAGTGCTGCGCTGACCACCTTCGCATGGCTCCGTAAACAACGATCGGCGGGCCGTTCATACCGTAGGCTCCCCCGAGCACTCCTGCACAGAAACCGCAAGCCAGCAGCCAGCCCCGGCTGTCGCGTTTTAGTTCCCACGGTGTGCGGGCCATCAATGAATAAGCAGAGAACAGAATGATAATCACCGCTAGAGCGGCCTTCACTACTCTTTGATGCCTGCTAGTGAGCAGCAGAAGCCCGATGGGAATACCAAACACGCTGGAGAGCACGAGCCACCCAGCGCTTTGAACATGGATCCTCTTCCAATCCTGCACGACGACAATGCCAGCGATCGTAATCGAAACAAGTACAGCCAGAGGGGCGGCCACGCGCAACGGAAGCACGAAAGCAAGGAGCGGAACGGCGACTAACGCCTCACCAAATCCGAAAGCTGATCGGATCAGCGTGGCTATGAACATAATCCATAAAACGTAGAGAGTGGTATGGTCGATAATAATCTCCGAACGGAAAGTAGGTAAAAAAAGCATTATAACAGCGGTAGTTCCCTGTTCTCCCGAAATGGAATCACATCTTTCTCATCCCAATTCCCGATTAACGCACTATAAAACGGCGTCCCATGGGAGCAGGTTTTGATCGATCGCATCATCACCTACAACAGCCAGGAGTAAGGCGGTTACACTTGACTCTGGTCCGCACTCCAGGGTGTAACCTTACAGGTGTCGGCAAGGTGCCAGGCAGGAACAGGCAATGCAAATCGGTCAGATTTCAAAACGAATGGGAATAAGCATCGACGCCATTCGCTTCTACGAGCGAAATGGGTTGCTCGCAGCGCCCCCACGCAGTGAAGGTGGATTCCGCCTCTATTCTGCCGCTGACCTTTCCGCCTTGCACTTCATCCGCAGCTTGCAGGCGCTGGGTTTTCACTGAATGTCTTTGAGAACCAATGGTCTTCGTGCGTGCTCCGCAGTGCGGAAGAAGCTTGACCGCAAGCTGAAGGACATTCATGCGAGGCGAGTTGTACTTGTGAAACTGGAAGAGGAACTGAAGGCTGCTTTGACAAAGTGCAACTTGCAACTTAAGCGTCCACGGAACAGGAAGAACGCTAGCTGCCCAGTTCTGACAGTCTTTGGCAAATCTGAGCCACAAAGGTGAGGCATGAAGATTGAAGTTTTCTATGTACCCAACTGTCCGAATCACGCTGTGGCACTTAAACGGCTACGCGAGATTCTGTCGGCGGAAAGTCTTCAGGCACACGTCAATGAAGTGCTGGTGAAAGATGTGGCGATGGCGCGATCACTGCGGTTTCCCGGTTCACCGACCATTCGCGTAAACGGCCATGACGTTGAACCGCAGAACGATCAGACAGCTTCGTTTGGACTCATGTGCCGCTTGTATTCGGATGGTCGTGGCGTTCCGTCCGAGCAGAGTTTACGTGCGGCAATAGAGAAAGCACGAAGCTTAGGTGTCTAACGTGGCTAGCTGGAAAATAACGGCCACTTCGCTCGGCGCAATGGTTACTTCGTTGGTCGCGCTGGGTTGTTGTCTACCGCTGCCGTTCTTAGGCGCGGCGGGTATTGCTGGTGCTTCCGTATTCTTTGCTGGTGCGCGGCCTTGGCTCTTGGGTCTTTCCATCATGCTGCTTGGAGCAGGCGTTTTCCAGGTTTACCGTGGGATGCGCTGCCGGGCACGTCAAAGCAAAACCGCAATTGCATTGCTGGGCGTCGCTACCCTCATTGTGATACTTCTGATTCTATTTCCCCAAGTCATGGCCAGCGTACTTGCAGATATTTCCAGCGGCGGGAAACAATGAAAAAGGGCCTCAGCATTCTTGCAGGTCTGGTGTTAGTTGGGCTGCTCGCGTTCGGCTGGCACTTCTACGGTGAGGCAACAGTTCCGGCAGGACAACCTGCGCTGGTGTCACTCACCGCAAGAAACCTCAGTGACCTGAGGTCGGCATTCAATACAGAGTCCGGGGAAGTGCGCATCGTTCTGCTGCTTTCTCCAACCTGACTGACCTGTCTGCGGGGGGCTTCCGCAATCGAAGATGTGCTGAAGCGAAACTCCAATCCGCACATCCGTGTCTTTGCGGTGTGGGAACCGATTCTGCCAACTGACTATTCCAGTCCGGGTACGATGGTGTTGGCGCGACTCTCAGACCCGCGCGTTGCGCAGTACTGGGACAAGAACCACCTCTTTGCGGAACAACTGGGGCTCAAGCTGGAATCCGATACAGGTCACCCACGGCCGAACTGCTGCACCCGCAAAGGCATTCAATGGGATGAGGTCGCCGTTTACGACCAGAACGCTCAATGGGAGGGCCAGCTTCCGCGCGCCGTTTTCTTAAGCGGCCCGGTGGTTCATGCCGCTGATTTCTCGAAAGTAGTCATGGACCTTCT
>DASXIL010000198.1:0-5419 GCA_036497985.1 Candidatus Angelobacter sp.
CGCCGCCTTGAGTCTCACCGATCAGCAGAACCTGATCAATTTCCTGCGCTCGCTGTAATGGGCGAAAGTTAACAAACTCTGCGGGCGGGATCGAACTTGGTCTCGCCCGGGATTTTCTGAAGGAACAGTATTCAGCAGTCAGCCGGGAGCCAGAAGCCTGGCTTTGGGAGGAAGAGAAGTATGCAATCCAGATGTTCGGGTTTCCTGATCGCCATTTTTCTATTGATGTCATCCATGGCCTGGGGTCAAAGCATCCAACCTGCCCCGATTACTGATACGCCTATCCAGAATACCCCGGCTCAAAATGCCCCAGTCCAGCCTGCTTCCTCCAGGAATGGCGGCGATTTTTCCACCATCACGCATCCTGCGCCCGAGGCAATCGTGCCCAAAGAGACCATCATCGTGAAGGGCGCATGGTCAAGCGCCAGCGATTCCACAACTCCTGTGCCGGAAGGCGGCGCGCTGACCAACAATGATTTCTCCGAACAAAAATTTGGCATCACCGACCCTTTGCCGCGCGGTTGGATACAGAAGTTCACGCCGCCGCCTCCGTCGGAAACCGGCAGCTACGTGCTGGCGGAGCTGACGCGAAGCGGGAGCTCGCAGTTTGGTCAGAGCGACGGCTCCAAAGGAGAGACCGGAGGCAGCATCATGTTCACCGCCGAGGACATGTTTTTTACTCCGCTGCCCGCCGCCAATGCGCGGCAATTTGTGAACTACTCCAGGAACCATCTGCCGGAATACTATCAAGTGGAACTCAAGCCAACGCAGACCACGATTGGCGGCCAGCCCTTCATGTTCTTTGCTTATGGGGCCCCGGTAGCGGAACTGCACTGGTACGTGCTGGCTACCCAGATTCGCTGTCACACGGTTGAAATCGTCCTGATGAGCCGTGATACGAAGGCGATGGAGGAACTGGTCCGGGATATGAGCGGCAAAATGAAATTGCCGGCGGAGGCCAGCCTGACCGGAGGCACAGGCGCTGGAGATGTTCCTGTGTGCATCAAGAATTACGCATCGGGCGAAAACGTGCTTGAGCAGATTGATCCCGTGCTTACGGAGCGCCGGTATAACGCAGTCCCTGTGCGCATCATCATTGATAAGGAAGGCAAGGTCAGACACATCCATTTTCTGAGCGCGTATCCTGAACAGCAAAAGGTGATTAGCGATGCCTTGAAGCAGTGGAAGTTCCGGCCCTACGAACGGAACGGCCAGCGGTTCGAGGTTGAAACCGGCATCATGTTTGGCAGAGCCCCTCGGACTGTTCCGACAACTGATTCGACGACGGACTGATCTGGAGCCAAAGACCTGCGAGCTTGTTGCTTTAAGGATCGTCAAGTCACCGTGCCTGCTCTTTTAAGATTCGGAGAAAGGATTGATGTGGAAGCAATCCTAAGGACAGTTGTTATGAATATCCGTTCTGGAATCAAATGCATCCTCTTGCTTGTATGTTGCCTTTGCGCGCTATCAGCTTGTGCCGCCGATACCATTCAAGGTACCGTGCGTAACCGGACTACCGGCAAAGCAGCGGTAGGTGACGAGGTCATTCTGTTGCGTCTGCAAAACGGCATGGAGGGGGAATCCAGAACACGGACCGATGCCACGGGAGCGTTTAGCCTGCTCCTCTCCGTGGCCGATGCCTCGCACATCGTCCGGGTACTGCATGAGGGAGTTAATTATGACCAGGCCGTGAGCGGGAAAGGACCGCTGGAGATCGTAGTGTTCAATGCTGTGCCACGCATCCGGGACCTGCAGGCAGGCCTCGGCATCGCACAAGTGGAATCGGATGGACAAGTGCTGAAGGTCACGGAGATGTATAGCATCTCAAACGATTCTGTCCCTCCGGTGACTCAGTCCGGGCCGCGCAACTTTGAGATTTCCATCGTGCCGAAAGCCACGCTGGATTCGCTTTTTGTGAAAAAGGGCGGTGGTATCTGGGTAACCCTTGCGCCTGTTCCCCTCAAAGGGCAACCGGGACGCTACACCGTGGATTTCCCCATCAGGCCGGGAGATACCCTTTTCAAGTTTGTCTACCATCTCGCCTACACCACTCCCACCAGATTGCAGATAAAGCTGCCATATCCGGTCAGGAATTTTGCGGTGATGCATCCTCCTTCTATCTCCTTCAAACCATCGTCTTCTCATGCTTTCGCCAGTCCTGGTCTGGCACAGGGCCTTCGCATTGAACAGGCAATCAAGAAACCTGTGGTGCGCGAGGTGCCTGAGTTTGAGGTGTCCGGGATTGGCTTAGCGGCGCCGGCTCAGGCCGCAAGCGCTTCATTGCCCGCTAGTCCTGCGGCTGCTGCGCCTAAGCCTGACACGCCAGACTCGGTTACTCTTCCGGTTGCCGCGCGCCCACTGGAAAATGGAATGTGGATCTTTGTTAGCGGGATTGCTGCAATCTTTACTGCGATCGCATATGCGATCTGGAGAAGACGGAAAAGAGCGGTCTGAGGTGGCGTGCCGGGATGAGGGATTTGGTAATTGAGTAATTTAAAGCCGAATCCAAAGCCTTATCGCCAAGGGTAGACGGTCCAAGGTATTGGTTTTTCATTTACTAAATTACCATTCACCCAATTGCCAAACCTCTTGACCTCTTTCTCGCTCTCATCTATAACTTCTTTCCATCTGGTAATGGGAAGCGCGGTGAGAATCCGCCACTGCCCCGCAACTGTATGCGCTGAGAACCTGAGCAACATGCCACTGGGATAACCGGGAAGGCGCTTCAGGTTCACTTGAGGCGTAAGTCAGGAGACCGGCCAGATGCCCGTCATTGGGCGTTTCCGGCTGCGCAGGGAGAGCCGGAGAGCTTTCTTGCCGTCCCTTGGGTTTGATTTGTGTGTGCAAAGGATTCTACTGGCTGCCAGGTTTCCTGCTGCTCAGTTTGTTTCTTTCTGCAATCTCTAAATCGATCCTCGGCTGCTATACGCTTTGCTCTGGCGCAAGAAGACCCTCCACCCTCATCGTGCCGTTTGCGACCTTTGACTACTTCCGCGGGAGGAGTCTTACAGATGAAATCGCTTTTTTGTGCCGGCATTGCGCTGGCGTTCGCACTCACAACTATCTCTGTCATCGCCGAGGGCGGCAGCATTCACGGAACGGTCACCGATCCTCTTGGCGCCGTAGTTTCAGGCGCTCAAGTCGAGCTTCTTCGCCAGGGCAAACCGGTTTCTTTAACCACAACGGATTCTGAAGGCAAGTATCGCTTCCTGCCGCTTCCTGCCGGACGCTACCAGGTGAGAACGACCGCGCCCTCTTTTGCAACGCAACAGAGTGACGCCATCTACATTGGCAGTTCCAGTAATGCAGCGGTTGATCTTACTCTGAAGGTCGGCAGCGTGACGCAGCAGGTGGTGGTTTCCGCCACCGGGACCAGCCTGCCGGAAACGCAGACCGGAGCTTCCGTTTCCGTCGTCACCGCGGATCATTTTCAGTACAAGCCTGAAGTATTGGAGACGTTGCGGCCGGTTCCCGGAGTGCAGGTGCTAGAAAACGGCCAGCGCGGGATCAACGAATCTCTTTTCATCCGCGGCGGAGAGAGCAAATTCAACAAAGTGCTTCTGGATGGAGTTCCCTTGAATGAAATTGGAGGCACGGTGGATTTTGGTGGAATTTTCACCACGGGTATCGACCAGGTTGAAATCCTGCGCGGCCCCAACAGCGTGCTTTACGGCGCCGACGCGCTGGCTGGCGTGGTGAACATGACTACGCTACAAGGCTCAACGTTCACTCCGCAAGCGAGCTACTCGTTTGATGCCGGAAACTTCAACAGCCTGCACAACGATCTTTCTTTTGGGGGCATCTTCCGGCAAATCGATTATTTCTCCGAGTTCGGACGGTACGATGGCGGCAATACTTCCAGCAATCCTCATTTCCACAATGGCACGTATGCCGGGAACTTTGGCTGGTCGCCCGGCGCTTCCACCAGCCTGCGGCTGACCATACGTCGCGTGGCCGCGAAGGTCGATGTTCCCAACGCAATCGATTTCTTCGGCATTCCGGACGATTCCTTCCAGACGGAAGACAATACATATATTGGCGCGACGCTGCAGAACCAGACTACGTCGCACTGGCACAACTTGTTGCGCTACGGCGCGACGCGGCAGAACTCGGAGTTTGTGAATCCCTCACCCACCGGGATTCCCTTTGATCCGTTTCCGGGCTTTGATTTCGGCCCCAATTTCCTGGGCAAGACAGTGACCATCCGCGGCGCCAATGGTTTCAGCACCACCGGCCAGGCCATCCTGGATTTTGCCGGTGGCTATCCCCAGCATTTCTTCATTCTTAACAACAGCGATTTGCTCACGTTCCAGTCGGATTATTCCTTCGGCAGTCATCTGGTTGCGCTCTTCGCTTTCCATTTTGAGAACGAACGCGGGCCCAAGCCTGTGGAGCGCACCAACTACAGCTACACCGGCGAGGTGCATGGCAACTTATGGAACCGCCTGTATGCCACGCTTGGCGTCGGCGTAGAAAAAAATGCCGTGTTCGGACTGGCCGCCACACCCCGCGCTTCGCTGGCCTACTATCTTGTGCGTCCGCGCGCGACCGGCGCACTTGCCGGTACCAAACTCAAATTCAATTATGGGCAGGGAATCCAGGAACCTGATATTTTTTCGGCCAGCAATTCTTTGTTCGCGCTGCTATCGCAACTCCCTGACGGACCGCAGTTGATCTCACAGTTCCACATCGGTCCCATTGGCGCGGTGCGTTCGCGCAGCTTGGATGCCGGTGTAGAGCAATTTTTCTGGGATGGCCGCGCAAAACTCGGTCTCACTTTTTTCGATAATCACTTCTATGACGAGATCGAGTTTGTCAGTCCGGGCGGGCTGACCCAACTCGGCATCCCCGATTCAATTCTTGCCTTGACGCCTTTCGGCGCCAGCGTAAATTCACTGGCTACGCGTTCTCTGGGTGCGGAAACCGAACTCGATCTCAGCCTGGGCCACGGCTTCACAGCACGCGCTGCTTACACATATCTTGACGGAGTGGTCCGGCGTTCGTTTTCCAGCGACGAGCTTTTCCCCTCCTTCAATCCGCTCTTTCCAACTATTCCTATCGGAGCATTTTCTCCGCTGGTGGGCAACCGGCCTTTCAATCGCGCTCCGCATGTCGGCAGTGTTTATCTTGGATATGCGCGACGCAAGCTGGCGCTCGCGCTGAGCGGCAACTTCATTGGCCGGCGAGACAGCAGTACGTTTCTTTTCGATTCATCCTTTGGTTCCACAATGCTCCTGCCCAACCGCAATCTGGCAGCGGCCTATCAAAAAATCGACGTCAGCGGAAGTTATCGTCTCAATAAATATCTTCAGCTCTATTAAGCGGTCGAAAACCTGGCCAGCCAGCACTATGATCCGGCTCTGGGCTTTCCCGCGCTGCCGTTTAATTTCCGTAGCGGTATCAAAGTGACACTGGGCGG
>DASXIL010000199.1:0-5093 GCA_036497985.1 Candidatus Angelobacter sp.
TCACTTCAACCGCGGTCTTCAGCGGTACCGGGTTCATGAAATGCATGCCCAACACCTGCGCGGGACGGCGGGTCATGGCGCCGATCCGGGTAATGGGAATTGCGGAGGTGTTGGCGGCGAAAACGCATTGCGGAGGACAAACCGCATCCAGCCGGCGATACACTTCAGTCTTGACCGCCAATTTTTCCGTCACATTTTCAACCACAAAGTCTGCATCCCGCAGAACGTCATAGTCGGCAGAAGCCTTGATGCGCCCCAGGATTTCTTCAGGACCGCTGCCCTGATTCTTGAGAAATAAACGCTGGAAACGAATGTTGTTTCTGATCTGCCCAAGCGCGGATTCCAGAATGGAATCGGAGACATCGATCAGCAGGGTGCGCAACCCGCTCTGCGCCAACGCATGCGCCAGGCCCACACCCATAACTCCCGCCCCGATCACACCTATAGTTTCAAGGCGGGAAACATTCAGGTTGTCGCCAGATTGCTTATTGTCAATCAGCGGCGGATGATGGGCG
This sequence comes from Candidatus Angelobacter sp., assembly GCA_036497985.1. Taxonomy (GTDB): domain Bacteria; phylum Acidobacteriota; class Terriglobia; order Terriglobales; family Acidobacteriaceae; genus Angelobacter. The sequence continues at coordinate 516 of DASXIL010000199.1, forward strand.
GACATCGTTTGTCTCCATTCCGGACAGTGTAGACTCATCCATGCTCTCGATCATGGTCAGCAGTGCGTCCTCAACAAACAGCGCAATATCAGACACGGTAGGCGATTTCAACAACGCCTCAAGGGGAAACTCGATTTGAAAGGTCTCACGCAACTCCGCGGCTACGCGTATGGCCAAAAGTGAATTTCCGCCTAATCGGAGAAATTCGTCATGAATTCCAATGGGATGCACCCCCAACAGCTCTTCCCACATTTCCGCGATCTTTTGCTCAGTGAAATTGCGCGGCGCGACATATTCTGCGCCCAGGTATGACCGCGAATTCTCCACACCGTTGCCTTCCGACTGCGTGCCTTGGTTTGAAGCAACAATTTCGTGGACTAACGGAGCTGCCACAGCACTGGCCTTCGCAGGCTCGGCTTCCCGCTTTTCCTTCCGCCTTCTGGGCACGTGCCAATGGCGTTGCCGCTCAAAAGGATAGGTCGGAAGCGGAATGCGTCTTCTCCGTTCATGGCGGTGCACGCCGGTCCAGTCGGGCTCAATGCCTGCCAGCCATAAATTTCCAAGGGTGCTGAGAATAAAAGCACGGTCTGGCTGCGCGTCTGATGCATGCGGCAGAGAGGCCAGCGCGACCCGGTCAGCCAAGCCCCTGCCGGCAAGATACTGTTCGGTAAGCGACGTCAGCATTTGACCCGGCCCGATCTCCAGGAACACCGGCGCGGAGGCCGAGCACATGTACTGTAAGCCTGCCGCAAACTGGACCGGCTGGATCAGATGCCGCGCCCAATATGTGGCGTCAATGGCTTCAGAATCCGTAATCGGTTTGCCGGTCACATTGGAGATATAAGGAATTTTGGGAGGACTGAGACGGACCGAACGCGCAATTCTGGTCAATTCCTCAGCCACAGGCGTCATCAGCGGTGAATGGAAAGCATGAGTTGCAAGAAGCTGTCGGCACACGAGTTCGCCTTCGCGAAGCAGGCGCTGTTGCAATGCATCAACCGCTTCCAGCGTACCCGCAACTACGCACAGCGATTTGCCATTGATGCCCGCCAAGGAGGTTTCCGGGGTGAGCAGCGGACGGATCTCTTCTTCGGATGCTGCAATGGCCAGCATTGCGCCGGGGGAAAGCGCTTCAATTCTCTGCGCCCGAACCGCCAGCATGCGCAGGCTGTCTTCCAGGGAAATAACGCCGGCCAGGCACGCAGCCACGTATTCTCCAATGCTATAGCCCATCATGCTTTCCGGGACAACGCCCCAGCTCATCCACAGTTTGGCCAGCGCATACTCGATGACAAAGAGCGCGGGTTGCGCCCACAAGGTGCGATGAATTTCCTGCGGAGCGGGGGATTTTTCTTCGCGCGCGCGCTGCACCAGGTTGCGGAAGTTCATTCGATCTTCCGTCTTGACTTCATTCTGCTGCCGTACACGGGGATCGGGGTACATGGTCTTGCGCAGGTCAACCCCAAGAAGCGGCTTAAGGAACTCGGAGCAATGATCGACATGCCGCGTAAACTCAGGCTCCGATTCATACAAGCCCCGGCCCATATCCAGGTATTGATCTCCCAACCCCGGTAGCAGGAAAGCAACAGGACGCCGCCCGGACGGCGCGACAGCAGTGAATACATGGGAAGGAGTCCGGGCCTGTAAGAGAGTTGTTGCGGCGGAAGCATCGCGAGAGGCAACAATGCGTCGATGCTCGAAAGCCTTTCTGCCTTGCTGCAAAGTGAATGCCACATCGGCAAAGTTCTGCTCGGGATGCTGCAGCAGATTTGCGGCTAACTGATCCGTAGCACGCTCCAGCGACTGCCGACTCCTGGCAGAGAGCACGATGAGCTGCCATGGCTTTGCCGGTTCTGATGGCTTCGTCTTCGGCGCTTCCTCCAAAATAACATGAACGTTGGTGCCGCCGATCCCGAACGAACTTACTCCTGCTCGCCGCGGCTTGTTGCTCTCCGGCCAGCGAGACAGCGCGTGATTCACGCGGAAAGGACCGCGTTGGAAAGGAATTTTGGGGTTCGCCTGCCGGAAGTTCAAGGAGGCGGGAATATAGCCATGCCGAAGGGCCAAAATGGTTTTGATCAACCCGGCCACTCCCGCCGCTGCGTTCAGATGTCCAAGGTTGCTCTTCACAGATCCCACGGCAATGCTTGCAGGCTTGAGGGCGGCCTGACCATAGACCTGATTCAGCGCCGCGATCTCTATAGGATCTCCCATCACTGTGCCGCTGCCATGAGCTTCGATATAGCCAATGCTTTCGCATTCCACTTCCGCTGCCGCAAGCGCCATGGCAATGACTTCCGCCTGCCCTTCAACCGCGGGTGCAGTGAAACCGACTTTCCTGCGGCCATCGTTGTTGACTGCCGAACCCTTGATGACCGCGTACACCGTATCGCCGGCGGCAACCGCATCCTCCAGACGTTTCAAAAGAACAATACCCACCCCATCACCGCTCACTGAGCCGCTGGCATCGGCATCAAAGCTGCGGCAATGACCGTCAGCGGAAGCAATGCCTCCGGGCTCGTACATGTAGCCGCAACGCTGGGGCACGCTGACGGTAACACCGCCGGCCAGCGCCATATCGCACTCATAGGTCATTACTGCTCTAGCAGCCGCGTGAACGGCGGCGAGCGATGTGGAGCATGCAGTTTGGATATTGAAGCTCGGACCGCGCAGGTTCAGGCGGTAAGAGACAGTCGTCGCTAGATGGTCCTTCTCCGCGCCGCCCATCAGCAGGCGAAAAGCGCTCACGGAGTCTGCTGCTTCCAAATCATCTCCTGCAAGTTGCCATATATAAGAGGTGAAGGACATTCCAGCATAAACACCGATCATCCCGGGGAATTTCTCCGGCTCCCATCCCGCGGATTCCAGGGCTTCCCACGCGCACTCCAGAAACAACCGTATCTGCGGGTCCGTCAATTCTGCTTCGCGCGGCGAATAACCAAAAAAACCAGCATCGAACAAATCAGCGTCCTGCAGCACTCCTCTGGCTTTCACATAATTTGGATGGCGCAGCAGCTCAGGGCTGATTCCGGCTTGTTCCAACTCCTCGTCAGAGAAAAACGACGTTGCTTCAATTCCCTGGTACAGGTTCTCCCAGAACCGCTGGAGATTGGGGGCCTGGGGAAATCGTCCCGCCATGCCGATGATTGCTATTCCATCAAGTGCGTCCTTGGTCATGATGTCTGTATCCTTCTTAACTTTTGCACGGCGCTTTTCTGCCGTTCCGCGCGGTTCCGCGTTTCGCGGGACTTTTCGTCGAAATTGTAACCCGTGTGAAGAAAGCGAACGAGAGAGTCAATCGTGGAAAATTGAAAGAGATGCAGCAATTCAATCTCAACCGAAAGTTCCGCCCGCAGCTTCTGATGGAGCTGGATCATGAGGAGCGAATGCCCGCCAAGATCAAAAAAGTTGTCATGCACTCCCACCTGTTCTACCCCGAGGGCGGCCTGCCAGGCAGCGGCAATGGTTTGTTCTAATTCGGTTCGCGGGAGCACAAACTCTCTGGTTAATTGCTCCTGGCCCAGAACGGACAATGCGGCCCGGTCCACCACACCTCTGGCATTCTGGGGCAACTCCTGCAATGGAATGAAAGCGCCTGGAATCATGTAGGGAGGCAGCTTGTCATCAAGATAGCTGCGCAGCTCGTTTTGACCCAATCTCTTTCCGTTGCAGACCACGACATAAGCAATCAGTTCGCCATTGGGTCTTACAACGACCGCCGCTTCTTGCACGCTTTCGTAATTCGCCAGAACGGCCTCGATTTCTCCCAGCTCCACTTGGACGCCCTCGATCTCTACCCGATCGTCAAGTCTTCCCATAAGTTCAATAGTTCCGTCCTCTCTGTATCGAGCACGCTCGCCGGTTCCGCACATACGCGCACCCATTTCCGACCTGAACGGATTGGAAAGAAACTTTTCCGCCGTCAGTGACGGCTGCCCCATGTAACCACGGCCCGCGGCCGGTCCGGCAATCCACAGCTCTCCTGGAACGCCAATGGCAACCCGCTGCAGGTGCGGATCGAGGATGTAAATCTCCGCGTTGCCGCCTGACCTGAACCTGGTTCGTTCTTCTTCCGCAAACGACGTGAGCAAGGCAGAGCTGGAGACCAGAAAAGAACTTGACGTTAAACGTGACAAGATTCCCGAACAGCTATTCTCTTGGGCATGCCCATTTTGATCAGGATCGGAGAGCTTCCGTGCCGATACAAGATCCATCAGCCCGCTATGCTCTATCATCAAACCCTTGGCGTGTTTTTCTGATGCGGCGGTGTAGATTACACAAGCAAGATTCTGCGGATTGATCTGCACCTCAGGCTTGGTGGCGCTTTGCTGACCTATCGCCTCCCATTCTGAATCCAAACAAACCACACGCGCATTGGTCTGCGGGAGACGCTTGCGCAGTCCTTCCAGGGTTAACAGCATGTCAATATCAGAACTCTCAAGAATGGCCCGCAGACGTTCTTTGGGACTCAGGACATCCAGAGACAGATAAGCGCCACCGGCTTTCAGCACTCCCATGGTGGCCACCATCATCTCCTGCGAATGCGGCATGAAAATGCCGACCACTGATTCCGGAGCC
>DASXIL010000200.1:0-7247 GCA_036497985.1 Candidatus Angelobacter sp.
TTTTCCGCGTGGACAAAAATCTTCTGGGCAGCCGGCGCAATCAACACGTATCTCTTAAGCTGTTCCGGACCGCGCCCGGCAAACAACACCAGCTCACCAAAATATCCGTTATAAGGCGCGGAACGGCGCTTGGGCGCGAGCGAATACTCCAGCTCAACCACATCGCCTTTCTCCAGTCCGGCAAAGCGGAGCTGGTGCAGGCGCATGTCGTAATACATGGAAACTGGCGTGTCGGTGTATTCATGGTCGCCCAATTCCTGCGCGTCCAACACCAACCCGTTCGGCTTCCAGGCTCGTGCGTGTATCACTCGCAATTCCTCCGTGGAAGGTGAATAGCGAATGGTGCTGATACGGTGCGCGTCGAGCGTCGATTCAGAGCCGACAAAAAACAGCTGCTGCACGTGCACTCGATCCAGACCGCTGGCGAGAAGCTCCTGAACGCGAATATCAGCCAGGGCCGTATCGGCCGGCGCGGGTGGATTGGCGAATGTGCTCTTTACCAGTGATCCCGGGTCGACAAGATATTGAACGTCCATCGCCAACATGTCCGGACGCGCAGCGCTGGAAGCTTTTGCCATCTCCTGCTGAGCTTCATTATCGAGATGGAGCTTTTCATCGATCTGTGCCAGACGGCGGTGCGCGTCAGGGTTTTCTTCATCCAGTGAAACCAGATGCAGCAGGGATTTCCTGCCGCCTTCAGCATCGCCACAATCAATCTGCACTTGCGCCAGCCGCGACCATATGTCGGGCTGGTTCGGCTCCAGTCGAGAGAGAGCGATGTAATCCGCCTGCAAGTCATACTTCATGTGTCGGCGCTCATGGAAGCGCGCCAACAGTTCAATCTGCTCACGGTTGTCGGACGTTTCTGCCACTACAGAAGCTGCCATCCGCGCGGCATCGTCCAGCAGACCCATCTGCTCATAATCCAGCGCAAGCCGTGATTGAAGCCACAGAGGCGACGGCCACTCCTTTTCCAAACGGCGAAATTCAGGCAGCGCCTGGGAGCGAAGCCCTAAATTTAAAAAGAGGCTTGCGCGGTGTTCACGGATAACAAAATCATTGGGCGCAGCCTGCGCGGCCGCAGCCAGCACGTCACGGGCTTTTTCCAATTGCTGCCGTCCGATGTAATAGGTCGCTAGTTCCACGTTCAGGCGCGGATTGGAAGGCTCAAGTGACAGGCCATTGCGCAGCGCCGCAAACTTGCGCAGAGGATCGTCCAGAAATTGGGCCGCACGGAGCCAGCGGGTAGCTGTCGGGTCTATTCCGGCTGCCTGCAGTATATGGTCAGCAGCTTCAGGAGAGCCGGATAAGTGCTCCAGTTCGGCCAGAGTTTCGTACGACCCACCTGTTCCGTCCGCCGTCCGTGCTTCCACCAGAACGCGCCGGCGGGATTCGTCGGCAGCATACCAGTGCTGCGCCTGCGACTGGGTTGGCGCCTTGAAAGCGCGGAGGTCGTCAATATAGGCAGCCGCTTCATTTCGGACAAGATCATTTTCTGCAGCCGATTGCCGGACATTCTCAAGAAATAGCTGGACTTGGCGGCGGTCGTCTACAAAGTCACGCAAGCGGCGAACATGGTCCAGAAGCGCCAGTTTTTCCAGCTTGCCGGCTGAAGGCCATTGCGAGCGCAGATCTTCCAGTTCTAAATCGTAGGGATTGCGAGATTGCGCGTTAACCGCCAGGGACGACACCAGCAGACAAACCAGCGGCATTTGACGCAGCAGGTTTCGCATAACATCTTCCGGGGAGAAAGCGTTAAACCTCTTGGGGAGAATACGAGTGCCCCAGGCGGCTGTTTGACCGCCCGGGGAAAATCGCAAATCAGTTAAGTCGCCTTCCTCTTTCAGCTCCGTTTCCCCCAGGTTTTAATCTGCCGTAGCCGGAGAGGTCAGCTCAACTCTTCATGATTGGGTTAAGGTGAGATAAGTATCCAGCTACATACGATTTCCAGCCATTCATCGAAAAACCTAGAGGACTGGTAAATAGACCTTAGGAATGCGCAAGAGCCTGACATCCCGCGATTACTTAGGTTCATCTGACTGAACGGAAACTGGAGGTTTTTGGGTCCCCATGGCGCGTCTGCTGCTTACGCTGTTTATCGCCGCAGGTGTTGCCGTTACCGCAAGGTCGCAGGACCTCCATTTGAGCGAATCCGGTTCGGCCGTAGTGCTTTCGCATTCGACCTTTGCCCACGGTTACCGCCACGGTTATGAAGAGGGCTACCACGCCGGAAATACGGACGTCAGCCTGGGAACTTTGCAACGCCGCAAACTCAAGGACTTCCATGGACTGAAATTGGGCTATTCCCCTGAATTTGGTCCCCGTAAGACGTTTGAACGCGGTTTCCTGGCCGGGTTGAAGGCCGGCTATGGCGACGGTTATTCAGGCCGGCTGTTCCGGGCTGTCGATACCCTTCGGTCTATCTCAGCCTCCCTGGAAGACACGCACTCGGCCACCGATGGCCGGTTTACCCACTTTGATGACGGGTTTATTTCCGGATACGACGAAGGGTTTGATCGCGGCGGTTCAGACCAATCTTCCACTGCTCAGGTAGATTTCCATTTTGTCGGCTGTACCAATTTCCAGAAGCAGCATGACCTTCCCGCCGAAGACAGCTACTGCGAAGGCTACCGTCGCGGCTTTGCCCTGGGCCATGCTGATGGGTTTTTGCTGCGTCCTGAGGGTGGCCGACTGGAAGCCAGCAAGTAACCCAAAGCGGTACTCCCCAATCCTTGCGCTTCAACTTCAGTACATGTACCCTGCTAAGTAATGGGCTTGGGCTGAGGTTCATGATACTTTCAGGTCGCGCGCTCTATTTTTTGCTTACAATACGCACATTCACGCCACGGTCTTGGAAGGAGTTTTGATGAAAGCAAGCGCATCGAAGAGAACGATTCGCATAGCTGTGGTAGAGAGCGATCCGCTGCGGTTTATTGGACTGAAGTCGCTGTTCGATACCGAGACGGACCTTGAACTGGTCTCCTGCAGTTTGGCGGAATTGGGTCCGCGCAAAGATATTGACCTTGTTCTGCTGGGAACACGGGCAGGACAAAACCTTTTTGACGTGATGGCCGGGTTGAAAGCCGCACGCCCCGATTTGCGCATTATCGTTACCGGTAGCGGCGCTGACGATGAGACGATTTTGAAAGCTCTGGCGGCGGGCGCGAAAGGCTATGTCGATGAAGCCGCATCCCCAGCGGAGTTTATCCAGGCCATGCGGATCGTGCATGCTGGTTCGGTCTGGGCGCCACGGCGCGTATTGTCCATTTTTATCGAACGCGTGACGTCTTCACCGGGACGCATCTTTCCCGCAGGCAGAGTTACATTCACCGATCGTGAAAAAGAAGTTCTTGAACTGCTGGTAGTCGGGCGTTCAAATAAAGAAATCGGATCGGTGCTGGGCATTGAAGAGCGTACTGTAAAAGCGCACGTGGCCAAGCTCATGCGCAAGGTTGGAGTGCAGAATCGCATTGCGCTTTCCGTACACGCAATCACGCATTCGCTGGTGACTTCCTCCAAATAATCGCCAGGACAACTTTTGAAGCCCGGCAGGCTATCTGCTGGGCTTTTTGTTTTGCCGGAAAGCAGAACGTTGGTGTTTACTAACTTGGTATCTCCGTGAGTACATGTCCAAAACGGCATTGGGGAAGGAACCCCGGTTACTTGCCGCCAAAACAGAGTGGATGGATACTCTATCCACCTACCACAGAACCTGGGAGACGGGGTTGGACACGGTCACGAGGGTCACCGTATCCAACCCTTTATTATTTTTCCACATCTTCTTACCTGCTCCCAGCGACTAAAATCATTTTTGAGGGGATTATGAAAACATTGCTTCGTGTCGTGTTGTGTGCTTTTACGTTGACGAGTGTAGCTTTTGCATCAGAAGCCGCGTCCAGCCGGCTGGAGTCGGCTGCGACAGTATTAAACGAAATCATGGCTACTCCTGATAAGGGTATTCCCTCCGACATTCTTGGATCGGCAAAGTGCGTAGCAGTAGTGCCTAATCTGCTAAAAGGCGGATTTATCGTAGGTGGCGCGCATGGCCGCGGCATGGCCACCTGCCGAACCGCTACGGGCTGGAGCGCTCCTGCGCCGCTCACTACAACAGGCGGAAGCGTCGGCTTGCAGATTGGCGGACAGGCGGTTGATTTGGTGATGGTGGTAATGAACGATCGCGGGATGCAGGCGCTTTTGACTAACAAATTTAAGCTTGGCGCCGATGCATCGGTTGCTGCGGGTCCAGTTGGACGCCATACCGAGGGCGCAACTGATTGGAAGCTTCGCGCTGAGGTCCTCACTTATTCGCGAGCGCGTGGACTCTTTGCCGGAATAAGTTTTAATGGTGCGGTGATCAAACAGGACGAAGACGCGACCGGTGAACTTTATGGCCGACAGATTGACTTTAAGACCATTCTTACCGGCTCGGTGGCAGCGCCACAGTCGGCGGAAAAATTTCTTGCCGCAGTGAAACAGTCAGCGGGGAGTGACGTTGCTCCATCGAACACTGCAGTATCTTCAAATCCGCCCAGTTCGCGACCAGCGGCCCCGGTAAATCCGCCGGCCGCTACACCGACGCCGACACCACAGCCAACCCCGGCGACTGAGACTGCTCCGGCAACAGAAACAACGCCGAGCCCAACTCCTTCGCCAACGCCGCCGATGCAAATGTAATCAGTCGATTTTAGCCAAAATAAAAAAGGGAGCCAGACCAGGGCTCCCTTTTTGTTGCTCTTTGAGTGTCTCAGTGCTTGTGCGGCGTTGCGTCATGATGATCGTGAGCGGCAGCGCCATGCATGTGCTCGTGCTCTTCCTCTTCTTCTTTGAATATGGGAGGCGCGCCCAGGCTGCCCTTTGCGGGAAGATGGCGAATATAGTGGACAATGTTCCACATTTCCTCATCTTCCAGAATTCCTTTCCATCCCGGCATGCCGGATGGCTTTATGCCGTTTTCAATAATCCACTTCAATTGGCCGTCGGTATAGTCCTGTACGTCTTTGACTGATAGATCAGCCACGGGCGGGTCCATCTTTGTCGCGAACGGAACGCCTGTATTTTGTCCATCCAAGCCATGGCAGATCTGGCAATGATGCTGGAAGTGTTCGCCGCCTTCCTTGGCAGCCTCGGGTGTGTAGGCAATCGGGTTCTTTACGTCTTTGCCGCCGATCGTTACTTCATGCTTCACTTCGCTCATCACCTTATTCTCCGTATTGCTGGGCGTACCCGCTTTGCAGCCGCACATTGCAGCGATGGCAAGAGCGGCCAGTGCCTGGGAAAGCTTCATGGTGTCTTCTCCTTTATAATTCGCAACTATCTTAATAGTTTGGGTGTTCTTCTGTGAACCTGGAGGCCGAAATTCGGATACACATCACTCCTCATTGAGCCTCCACCCGCTCGCCGGTTACATCAGTTTGAAATATTTTTCTTACGATGTTACCGTCGCAAGTTGCCCAAATTCCGCTACAAGCTTGAATATTTTCCCGTCTGGCTGCTGGCCACTGCCATCGGTGTGCTGCCGCGGCCCATTGCAAGGGCTTTTTGCCAGGGCGTTGGGATGCTCATGTATACGCTCCACCGGCGGCTACGCAAAGTCGGGCTGCGCAATTTGGACCTGGCATTTCCTGAGAAGACACGGAAAGAAAAACTGCATATCTTGCGCACACTCTTTAAGGGGCTGGGCCGCCAGCTGGCCGAGTTTGCGCTTTTCCCCCGATACCGCAAGGAAAACGTTTCAGAGATCGCGACTTACGATGGGTTCCAGAATTTTGCCGAAGCCCGCGCGCGCGGCAAGGGCGTTTTGTTTCTCACTGCACATTTCGGCGGATGGGAAATTGGCTCATTCGTGCATTCGCTCAACGGCAATCCCATGAACATCGTTGTGCGGCCGCTGGACAATCCTAATGTAGACGCATTTGTGGATCGCTACCGCACTCTGCATGGCAATCGCACATTCGGCAAGCAGGATTTCGCGCGAGGCCTTCTTATCTCAATGAAACGCGGCGAAGTTGTGGGCATTCTGATGGACACGAATATGACACCGCCGCAAGGCACCTTTGTCGACTTTTTTGGCGTTCCCGCATGTACGGCGACCGGAGTGGCGCGTGTAGCATTGCATACCGGCGCGGCCGTGCTGCCGGCCTTTACAATCTGGGACAAAGAGCTGGGCAAATATAAAATTCGTTTTGACCCGGCCTTGCAGCTCACGAAAACCGGCGACGATGAAGCCGACGCAGTCGCCAACACCGCCCTGTTTACCAAGGTGATTGAGAGTTATGCCCGCCGATATCCAGAGCAATGGTTGTGGGTCCACCGACGGTGGAAGACTCGTCCACACGGAGAATCTTCCATCTATTAACAGAGCCGCGACATAAAAAAGCGCACAGCCGAAGCCGTGCGCACAGGGATGAGAGTAACCGCGGATTCAGTCTCCAATTGCCTGTGTTGCAGCTCCTTCAGGCTTATCGCTTTCAAAGAAGTCGGAAAAATCGCCGACAAAAGCCATGATTGCCACTACCAATGACCCGGCAAGACCAATAAAGAATACTGCTTCAAGAAAAACTACAAGTAAGTGCAGCATGATTGCCTCCTGCTATTTCAACGGTAATCGGCAATCGCATTAAGAACTTATAAAGAGTCCGGAAAGAAATTGTGGTGAGAATAAAATTGCGGAGGCGGCACTAACTGCTGGTCTCGCCGGAGTTGTTGAAATGCTATAGCTTCACCAAAAGCGCAATATTAAATCGGTTTTCTCGCTTGCGCAGATCAGGGAAGAAGCCCGGAACCAACGAGCCCGGTGCGCCTGTGTTGCCACCCGGCGGCGTGATCCCTCCTGGGCCCGCGAAATATGGAACATTGGCGGCGCGATGATCATATTCAAAACGGAAAGTCACAAACTGGCTCGGCATGTAATCGAACGTGCTCGATGCGTCCCACGCCTTAAACTGGTCGCCGGGGTTCAATGTGAAATAAGGTGTGCCCGAGAAAGCCGTCGCGCCATTGATAGTAGGAAGGAGAACAAGATACCGGCCCGGATTGGTGATAGCGCCGCCACCCAGCGTCACGGCATAAAGGTCTTTGTGGAACCACACGCGGTTGTAAAGCATGGCGCCCAGAAAAGCCTGTTTGGGTCCCTGCTTGGAATCGCCAAAGCAACTTACGCCGCTGCCGCTTTCGCAACCGGCGTCCACGGTAAGCGAGAACGCTGCCTTGTCCGCGAATCTCGCTGGATTGTCATAATATTTGACTTC
>DASXIL010000201.1:0-5155 GCA_036497985.1 Candidatus Angelobacter sp.
TAAAGAGACGATGATCTATTCATGCCACACTTTCCCCAAATGGAAACGCAAACCAAGACGCGGTCTCCGCGAGTACGAGTCCCCAACAATGAATCGATTCGCTTCAACCTCGGCGGCCATCAGGTTTCCGCGGTGCTGCAAAAGATTTCTCTTACCGGAGGCCTGGCCGAATTTACCAGCAGCATCGGCAGCGCCACCATTGCTGAAGCCAAGGTGAACACTCTTTCCGGCCCGGTGAGCGGGCTGGTGGAATTTCTGCCGGCGCAGGTTGGTTCCTGCACGTATCCGTTCCGCTTTATTGCGCTCAGTGACCAGGACTATGAACGCCTGAACTCCACGCTGCAATACATGCGCAAGCAGGGTTTTGGCGACTAGCAGCGCTCGTCTCACCACATAAGTTTCAGCCGGCGGCGGCTTGTGTATCTCGTCCCGGATTACCCATCCGTGCGCATTTTGTGTTCTTATTAGACATGGCTTTGCGCGGGTTGAATGTGCAACTCATCACCGTCCCGGGCCTATCGAATCGTCCATAAGCAGCGAAATGGAGAACCACTTATGAAACTGATGCGGCTCATAACACTACTTGCAGCTTGCCTGTTCGCCATGGCGGCGCTCGCTCAACAAACTCCTCCGGCGCAGGAAAACGGAGAACACAAGCAGGGCGGGCACGGCCACATGGGCATGGGGCCTGGCCCGGGCAATGTTGACGATCACGTCAAGGAACTTACCACCAAGCTGAACCTTACCGCCGATCAGCAAACCAAGGTCAAAGCTATTCTGGAAGAACATCACCAGCAGATGCAAACGACCATGAACGATCAGACCATGTCAAAAGAAGACAAGCATGCCAAGATGAAAAGCATGCATGACTCGGTCCACGCCAAAATGCGCGAGATCCTGACCGACCAACAGAAGCCCAAATTCGATGCAATGGTGAAAGACATGGAAAGCAAGATGAATGGAATGCACGGCAAGGATTCCGACCACGATCACGACCATAAATAAGGCCTGAAACTTTTTGCTGAAGGGGCGTTCGCCACTGCGGACGCCCTTTTTATTTGTCCCTATCGGTCGATCCGGGTCGGCAAGCATTTGTACAGCCTTCACTAACTCGTCATCCTGGCAGCGGTTAACCGAGCACGCGTTCTGAGTTACGTGGGTGCATGAGCAGCGGTGTGAGTTGAATACAATAAGGCTTCATGAATTTGCCGATTGCCAAAATGCCCATCGATACGCTGTTCTCGCTTGTCGATTTTCTTGGTGTTTTTGTGGGCGCGTTTGGCGGAGCGCTGGCCGCGGTGCGCGACACGCGCTACAAGTACGATCTGGTTGGGGTGACCGGACTGGCGCTGGCGTCGGCCCTGGGAGGCGGCATAACACGCGACCTGATCCTGCAAAAAGGCCCGCCGCTGGCGTTTGCCGATGCCCGTTACCTGATCACCGCGCTGGCCGGCGCAGTGATTGGAATGGTGTTCGCGCAAAAGATCGGCAAGAACACAGAGCGGGCGGTCATCTTTATAGACGCCGCCGCGCTTGGCCTGTTCGCCGTTGCCGGCAGCACGCGGGCGCTCAATAACGGAATGACCAGCTTGCCGGCGTTCCTGCTGGGCGTGACTACTGCGGTGGGCGGAGGGTGCATCCGCGACGTGCTGAGCGGGCGCACACCAAAGATTTTTGAACGCGGCGAGCTTTACGCGATTGCCGCTGCCTTTGGCGCGGCGATGTTTTTATTGTGCGACGCGCTCAAGCTGCCGCGCGAAGTTTCGACGATTGTGGGTTCGCTGTGCGGATTTGGGCTGAGGCTGCTGGCTCTCCGGTACCACTGGCAGACGCGGTCGATCAGGACTGAGTAACGCCTTTTTACCACAGAGGGCACAGAGGAACACCGAGGGTTTCACCGCAAAGGGCGCGAAGGACGCAAAGGCAAGTTGGCTGTTTTTCTGAAATCCCGAGCGAAAGCGAGGGAACCTTATTCCGTTACAGGCGCTTCAACTCGTCCGACTGGCTTGTCTTCGTTATTTGCGGCACCTTAAGTGTGTTGACCGTCGCAGTTCTTATGTTGACCGTTGCAGTTCTTATTATGACAAGCAATAAATGTTCTATCTGAAATTGAGTCCAACGAGTGATTAAGTGATTTTCATGTCCGGCGTATGAATTCCGTCTTTTCTGAAGCACACGCTCTCGTTATGATAGGGTTCCCTCGCTTCGCTCGGGATTGAAACGAGGTCAAATACAGCTATGAGAAAACCGTCCATCACCTGTCTACCGTTTGTTGTGCTTGCCTTCATTTCACTTTCCGTCGCGCAGTCCGCGCCGCCTGCACCCGCGCTGCCGTATTCGCCCAGCCTGGACGTAAGTTCCATGGACAAGTCGGTGGACCCGTGTGTGGACTTCTACCAGTACTCCTGCGGCGGATGGCAGCAGAAGAACCCGATTCCGCCGGACCAAACTTCCTGGGGCGTTTACAGCAAGCTGTACCAGGATAACCTGATTTTTCTGCGCGGCATTCTGGAGCAGGCCGCGGCCACCAAGGGCCAGCGCGACACGGTGACGCAGGAGATCGGCGACTTCTATGCTGCCTGCATGGATGAGCCAGCCGTAGAAAAGCTGGGACTGGGCGCACTGAAGCCGCAACTGACGGCAATTGCGCAGCTCAAGTCGTCGCATGAACTGGCGCCGGTGGTGGCGCGGTTGCAACTCGATCTGGGTGGCGCAGTGTTTTTTGGCAGCAGCGCGCGGCAAGACCCGGACAACTCTGAACAGCAGATTGCCGGCGTGGACCAGGGCGGAATTTGGCTGCCGGACCGCGATTACTACACGAAGGACGATGCGAAGTCCAAGGAGACGCGCGAACGCTATCTACAACATGTACAGAAAATATTTGAGTTGCTGGGCGACAAGCCGGCGGTGGCGAAGGAAAATGCTGACACGGTCATGCGGATTGAGACGGCGCTGGCTACGGCGTCGCTCACAAGAGTGGAGCGGCGCGATCCGTATAAGCGCAAGAACAAGATCAAGCTGGCTGACCTGGAACAGATGGTGCCGAGCTTTGACTGGGCAGCTTACTATGGGACGCTGAAAGCGCCGCAGTTTGAAATTGTTAACGCGGCCCCGCCGGCGTTTTTCAAAGAGCTGGAAGCGCGGTTGAAGGACGAGCCAATTGCCAACTTGAGGAACTATCTTCGTTTTCATCTGGCCAACGGCTATGCGGCGTATCTGTCTTCCCAGTTTGTGCAGGAGAATTTCGAGTTTTACCTGAAATACCTGCGCGGCGCGAAAGAGATGCAGCCGCGCTGGAGGCGCTGCGTGCAATACACCGACCGTGACCTGGGCGAAGCGCTGGGGCAGGCATATGTGCGCAAGGTCTTTCCGCCGGAGTTGAAGGCGAGCACGCTGGAGATGGTGCGCCGGATTGAAGACGCCATGGCGCAGCGGATCGGGCAGCTGGACTGGATGAGTCCGGAGACAAAAGAGCAGGCCATGGCCAAGCTGCACGGCATCCGCAATAAGATTGGCTATCCGGAAAAGTGGCGCGACTACAGCCCGGTAAAAATTCTGCGCAATGATTTTCTCGGCGACGTGCAGCGCTCCACCGAGTTTGAACGGCACCGCAACTTCAACAAGATTGGCCAGCCGGTGGACCACGGCGAGTGGGGCATGACGCCGCCGACGGTGAATGCCTACTACAGCGCGTCATTGAATGACATCAATTTTCCGGCTGGCGTGCTGCAGCCTCCGCTGTATGACGCAAAGATGGATGACGCGCCGAACTATGGCAACACCGGCGGAACAATTGGCCACGAGCTGACGCACGGCTTTGACGACCAGGGAGCGAAGTTTGATGCCAAAGGAAATCTGCGCGATTGGTGGACGAAGGAAGACAAGCAGAAATTTGAAGAGCGCACGAAGTGCGTGGCCGACCAGTATGCGCAGTATGTGGTGGTGGACGACCTGCACATCAACAGCCGGCTTACGCTGGGCGAAGACGTGGCTGATCTGGGCGGAGAGATCCTTGGGTATATCGCATGGAAAGATGCCACCAAAGATAAAGACCTGAAGCCGGTGGACGGGCTTACGCCGGAGCAGCGCTTCTTTATCGGCTTTGCGCAGTGGGACTGCTCGAATACGCGTCCGGAAGAGATGCGTTTGCGCGCGCTGACCGATCCGCATTCGCCATCGAAATACCGCATCAACGGCGTGGTGGTGAACATGCCGGACTTTGCCAGTGCATTTTCCTGCAAGGCAGGACAGCCGATGGTGAACCCGCCGGAGAAGGTGTGCAAGGTGTGGTGAGGATCGCCGTGATCGCGCGTCATCGCCGAAATCGCGCGTGATCGGCAAACTGTTTTTCACCACGGAGACGCAGGAGGCAGGGAGGCAGGGAGGCACGGAGAAGAGCCAAGAATTCTTACCGCGAATCAACGCTGATTTTGACGAAGAAATCCGCAATATCGTGATACGTTTTTCCTGCTCTTAGCACTATGTAGTGGGGATTGGGAGTCCAAACTCACATAGAGGAGAGCTAATGCAACTTCTTCGGAAGATTCTTGCAATCGTCAGTATGTTCAGCCTGGTGGCTGTTTACGCACCTGGAATGGCGGCACAACAAACTACGCCAGCCATATCAGAGCCATCGACACCTGCGCCGGCAGCCGGCCAGACGGTCCCGGCAACGCCTGCCGAGCCTGCCAAAATAACACTGAAAGAAGGAACAGAGGTAAATCTGAAGCTTGCCCAGACTTTAAGCTCAAAGACCGCTGCTGTGGGTGACAGCGTAGAGATGCTTCTTGACCAGGACTTGATCGTCGATAAAACCCTGGTGGCCAAGAAAGGTTCCCGCGCACTAGGTACCGTATCGAACGCCAAAAAAGCCGGCATGGCCGGCAGAGGCGGAGAATTAAACCTTCGCCTGGAATACCTGAAGGCAGGCGATACCAAAGTGAAATTGCGCGGTGTTCAAGCCAAAAATGGCGATAACAAGACGGGAGCGACTGTCGGGTTGGTCCTCGCCTTCGGTGTACTGGGCTTCATGAAGCATGGCAAACAGGCGGAAGTGAAAGAAGGAACCCCGGTGAAAGCTTTTGTCGATGAAGATGCGCAAGTTGCCTCTCTGGGGCCTGCTCCGGAAACTGCTGCTTCAGCAGCTTCAAACCCT
>DASXIL010000202.1:0-5681 GCA_036497985.1 Candidatus Angelobacter sp.
ATGCGCAGGATAGATGCCGAGCGGTGCCAGAGAGTGCGAATTGAGTTTGAATATGAGAGCCGCAATTTTCTGGCGCACATGCATCCGGCGGCACATTGCGACTTGATTGTTTGCTGGAAGCATAACTGGAAGGACTGTCCTATAGAGGTGCTGGAGCTGAGCAAGCTGGTTAGCATGCAGTGCAATCGCGCGTGCGACGGTAACAATGACTGATTCGCTTCGCTACGCGGTCCTGCGGCGCAAGGAAATTATTGCTCCGTGAGCCCCTTGATCCATGTATATAAATATACATATAATTGAATACTGAATGAAGACCAAACATAAATCCGCGAAGAAAACCGAAGTCGCTGAAGGCAGCGGGAACGTCTTTGCCGATCTTGGACTGCCCCACGCAGAGCAGGAGTTGATGAAAGCGCGATTGACCCTGCAAATCTACCAAATCATTCAGAAGCGTGGCCTCACCCAAACAGAAGCCGGAAAGATTCTTGGGATACCGCAGCCCCAGGTATCGGCACTGGCGCGGAACAGGGCAGGCAATTTCTCCGTGGGACGGCTGATTGATTTCCTGACTGCCCTGGGCCAGGACGTGAAAATAACAGTCACCCCCGCACGGAAAGAGCAGGGACAATTGTCAGTGGTTGTTGCCTGATGCAAGACGCAGGCGAGGACGCCTGCGCTCCATGAAACCTACGGAGGACCGATACGAATCGAGAGCAATCAGCTACAGCTCTCCTAATACAAACACAATCCCTCGCAATCCGACGCTTTCCCTTTCGATTCGCCAGATTTAGACGGGATACAACGCATGTTCTGCGCTATTAAGAGTAAAGTCCCGCCTGACTGCCCGCCGCTGCCGCCCTGCATCTAAGTAAGGGAATCACAGAAAACCAAAAGAGATTCAGGGCAGTGCAGATTGTTGTCCGCAGTTTGTCCGCATCTGCCCGGGAGGATGGGAACTGATGAAGATTCATAAGGGAATGCGTATTTTGAGTTCGATGTTGTTGATGGGCGCGCTGGCTGCGCCGCTTGCAGTGCGGGCCCAGGACCGCGACGACCACCACGACCGCGATGATCGCGCAAAAAATCAGCGCATCTATGACCGCGACCACAAGGACTATCACAACTGGAATGACGCCGAAGACCGTAATTACCGGCAATGGTTTACGGAGTCACACCGGAACAAGGAATATCGCGAATATAACCGCCTAGGCCACAAGGACCAGAACGCCTACTGGAACTGGCGTCACCAGCATGGCGACGGCGACCATGATCGCGATGACCATAAAGACAAAGACCATGACCGCGATCATCGATAAGAGCTAGATAAAGACGCGGCAGTTCAGAAAACATAAAGTCCGGAGTGCAAACTCCGGGCTTTTTATTTTGCGGCTTTTGCGGCTTTGCCGGCGGCGGTGCGGGCGTTGTCCGCAGCCTTGGCGGGATGTTTGCCAACGGCGCCGGCCGGCATATTCAGTGACGCTCTTAAAGTGCGGTTGCGCTCGCGCTTGGCGGCCTGCGACCGGTTACGCGTGTTTTCGCGGGCATTGAGTTTTGGCATTGGGTGGGGCTCCTTGGACTTCAGCAGCGTTGAGTGGCTCGTTACATCCTAACACCGCCCAATGCGCTAATCGACCATTGGCCCTCCGCTTGTAACCGCTTGGATTCTCTGGCCTTTAGCGCGGGATAAAGGATGTTAGTATAACTATCAGGACAGACATGCCATTAAAAACATTATTCCTGAATCCTCCGTCGTTTGAGAACTTTGACGGTGGCGCCAGTTCGCGCTGGCCGGCCACCCGCGAGATTGAGTCGTACTGGTATCCGGTATGGCTGGCGTATCCGGCTGGAATGCTGGAAGGGTCGCGGCTGCTGGACGCGCCGCCGCATCATGTGTCGGCGGAAGAGACGATTGAGCTGGGAAAACAGTATGACTTCCTGGTGCTGTTTACCTCCACGCCGGGGTTCCCGGGTGACATCAAGCTGGTCACCAAGATGAAAGAGGCGAATCCCAAACTGAAGATTGCGTTTGTGGGACCGCATGTGACCACGCTGCCGGAGCGGTCGTTGAATGAGTGCAAGGCCATCGACTTTGTCTGCCGACGCGAGTTTGATTACTCCGTGGTGGAGTACGCCAACGGCAAGCCTCTGAGTGAGATTATTGGAATTTCATATCGCGACGCGAATGGCAAAGTTGTTCACAACGCTGATCGCCCCGACGTGATGGACCTGGATTCCCTTCCCGATGTGGTTGATGTGTATTTTAGAGACATGGATATAAGACGGTATAACGTGCCGTTCTTGCTTCATCCATTTGTCGCGCTGTACACCACGCGCGGCTGCCCGGCGCAGTGCACTTTCTGCCTGTGGCCCCAGACTTTGAGCGGACATCCTTGGCGCAAGCGCTCCACCGATGCTGTCGCCCGCGAGATGGCCAAAGCCAAAGAATACTGGCCCTGGGTGAAGGAATATTTCTTTGACGACGACACCTTCAACATCCAGAAGGCGCGTACCGTTGAGCTGTGCGGCAAGCTGAAGCCGCTGAACCTCACGTGGTCTTGCACGTCGCGCGTCACCACCGACTATGAAACCCTGAAAGCGCAGAAAGAAGCCGGCTGCCGGCTGCTGATTGTCGGCTATGAGTCTGGCGATCCTCAGATCCTCAAGAACATTAAGAAAGGCGCAACCGTTGAGCGCGCGCGCCAGTTCACCAAGGACACTAAAAAGCTCGGCCTGAAAGTCCATGGCGACTTCATCCTGGGACTTCCCGGCGAAAGCCGCGAGTCCATCCGGCGCACCATTGATTTCGCCAAAGAGCTCGACGTGGAAACCATCCAGGTCTCCATTGCCCACGCGTATCCCGGAACCGAATTGTACGATTTCGCCAAGAAGAGCGGCTTCATCGTGGGCACGGAGCGCATGGTCGACGACGGCGGCCATCAGGTCGCCCAAATCGAATACCCCGGACTTCCCCGCGAGCACGTCATGGAAATGGTCCACAAGTTTTACGACGAATACTATTTCCGTCCCAAGGCCGTCTTCCGCATCGTGCGCAAGGCTGTTTTCAACGGTGAAGAGCGCCAGCGCCTTTATAAGGAAGCAAAATCATTCATGAAGCTGCGCTCCGCGCGCAACAAAGCCACCAAAGACATGGTGGCGGCAAAACACGCTGCGGAAAAGACCCGCAGAGCTGAAGTCGCCGGCGACTAAATGCGGGTGGCAAGAAGCAAGATCGCATGATGGAACAGGACAAAGTCGGCAAGGCCCGTATCATCGGCTACGGTATCGGACTCGCCGTTTTTATCGTCGTCGCGATTTGGAAATTTCTGGTCCACTAAGAACGGTGCGCTAATAAGCACACTAAAAACGGCGCGTTAAAATGGTGTGCTAATAATGCTGCACTAAAATCTAGTTTCACCCGCGCATCACGCGGGTTGATGGCGGAACATCCGAGTGAAGTTAAGCGAGTGAAGTTCAAGAAGCTCTTCATCTATCTGGCCATCGCCTGCTGCAACGGCACGGGCGACGTGCTGCTCAAGCGCGGCATGGACAACCTCGGCGAAATCCATCTCAACCACTGGACCCACATCTTCAACGCCTTCATTGATCCCTGGATCATCCTGGGCATTCTTTTTCTCGCCGGATTTTTTTACTCGTACCTCACGGCGCTCTCCTGGGCCGATCTCACTTTCGTTTTGCCCGCGACGGCTTTCGGTTACGTCGTCACCGCTTTCCTCTCACGCTTTTTCCTGCATGAGACCGTCAGCGCCTGGCGATGGGCCGGCGTCCTGCTCATCACCTGCGGCGTAGGCCTCGTCGCGCGTGGACCTTCGCTCACTGAGCGACGACCCGCTGAACACCGCGCCAAAGACGCAACGCTGGCTAAAGATGCAACCATCTCTCCCGCCAAGGAGCAGCATGAACTCGCTTAAGCTCTGGACCGCCATCGGAATGCTTGTGCTGGCCTCCAGCGCTGGCGACGTGATGCTCTCCGCCGCCATGAAGCGCATTGGCGATCTCGACCTCATCCGCATGGAAAAGGGGCTTCTCGGCGTGATCAGCCACGTCGTCCGCGAAAAACTTTTTCTTCTTGGACTGTGCTGCCTCATCTTCAGCTTCTTCTGTCTGCTGACCGCGCTCTCCTGGGGCGACGCCAGCCTCGTCGCGCCTGCTTCGGCGTCACTTACTTACATCTGTTCCGCCATCATGGCCAAATTCCTACTGCATGAAAACGTCGACCGTCGCCGCTGGCTCTCCGCCGCGCTGGTCTGCGTGGGCGTGCTGCTGCTGGTGAAGTGACGTTCATCCCGAACGCAGTGAGGGATCCCTTTTGCTTCTAGAATCCGAGCATAGCGAACGATCCCTTTTTTCTGAAGTCCGAGTGCGGCGAGAATCCGTTTGCCGGTAAACTATTTCCTGACAATGAGACGCCCATGATCTATCTCATGAAACAGAAACTCTTCTCCTGGGGCGACGATTTCACCATCAAAGATGATTCCGGCCAGGACCGTTTCTTTGTTGACGGAAAAGCCTTCAGCCTGGGTAATCAGCTTTCATTCCAGGACATGCAGGGCAACGAACTGGCATTCATCCGGCAGAAGCTGCTGAGTTGGGGCCCGACGTATGAAATCTCCAAAGGCGATCAGCTGCTTGCCGTGGTGCATAAAGAGCTTTTCACGTTCTTTAAATGCACCTTCACGGTGGATGTCCCGGGGCCCAACGACCTGGAAGCGCAGGGCGACTTCATGGACCATACTTACGTATTCACGCGTAACGGCAGCCAGGTGGCCGAAGTCTCAAAGCAATGGTTCACGTTGGGAGACACCTATGGAGTGCAAATCGCGCCGGGCGAAGACGATGTGCTGATTCTCGCCAGCACCGTTGTGATTGACATGGCCTGCCACGGGGATAGCAAGCGATAAGGGCTTCAATAAAACTGCACCTCAATAAAAGTTTTCAGGCCGCTGCCATCGCACAGCTCCGGAGGCAAAAGAGCTTAGCCCCAGGCGCGTGACCCTTGGGTAAGCTGAATTTATCCGTGGCAAGCGCCTTACTCCGGCGATCCTTAACTGACTCTGGAATAGCGCCGGGGACGCGAAAGAACTTAGTCGGGCCTGAGGTGAACGAACGCTAACCGGAAGACGGCAGGAAAATCAATTTTTAGCTAGTGCCTTGCAAGCTCAGTTTGGAGCGCCTGCCTCACCGCATCCTGTTGCTGCCGTGTAAGGCAAGTCTTGGGAAAAAGATGATAACGGGTTGTATCAATATAAAGCAGGAATGCACGACCGGTCTCACGAAACCTGGGGAAAGTCTGCCAGGAGCTGAACCAATGAGATCTGTCCGTTTGCATTCGTATCCCGCGAACAGAAAACTCGACTCCTCGATCGACCCGTAATTCTGCGTGTGTCGTGAAGTATTTGATCAGGAAGTACCAAAATTGTGTCGTGCCCGTGAGAAATAGAAAAACGAATGCAATCATCCATCCCCAAACCACTCCCGGCCCCGACTTGTCGTACATTTGCGATGAAATCATAAGAAAAAATAGAAGGCCCCAGCATGTGCTTCGGCCATAAGAAACGGGTGCCGTTTCCACAGTTCCAGCGTTTCAGTAAGCAGGTAATCCATCAAACCCACGTGGAATGGCCAAACATTGCCGGCAGAAGGGAGCGCCAGTCTGCGAAGAC
>DASXIL010000203.1:0-8887 GCA_036497985.1 Candidatus Angelobacter sp.
ACGCGCTTGATCCGCTCGTCTCCCGTAGGCTCACATCCGGGTATCCACGGAAATGGAAAAGTCTCGAAGGTACTCGTCGGTGTATACCGAGGCCGATCCTCGAGCGCGCTACAAAGCCCCAAAGCCCATAGCTCATGCGCATGTGATTGTAGGACGCCAAAGAAATAGTCATCATCTCTTGCGAACGCTACGAGCGCACTATCTGGAACAACATCCAGCGGCTGCCAAACAAACAGACGATGTTTAGAATGGCGAACAGTTACTATGAATCTCGTCTTCCCATCCAAGGCATGCCGCAGTTCCGGACGCGGACGCTGATGTCTCCACCAGGTAAGAGCCGTGCCTGGTTCTGAACCTGTTCTGGTTCGTGAAGGCTTCACTTGCTTTCTGACGTACTCAAATGGAGCTTGATATTGTACAGCGTATCCTTGGCTCATTTCTGCACCGAAATCGATGATCCACATGTTTCGCGGACGCCCTGAGACATCAAGGCCATTGACCCATGGTCGCACCACATCGGAGTTTGGCTTGCCGTTTGGATTTCCCTTTTGGGCTAACATCGAAGTCGCAAGCTCTGCTGGGATGTCGAACTTTCCCCCTTTCTGACTACCGATAAAAGCAATGCCTTTGGTTTCTGGAAGCACTTGCGCCATCGTAAGATCCGCTTGAGAGCTAGTGAGATCGGCATTGATGCTTATAACTTCACTTCCATCGAGCATGCGTAGGTGCTCAGCCCCTCCATCGAAGGCAATCATTGAAACGTGAACGTTCGCTCCGTCTAAAACCCAATCGCGATCAGATTGCGCCCAGAATATCTGCCCGGTCTCCTTGATGCGTTCTAAAGTCTTCCGGTTTGCGCCAGTCCTGATTGCCTGAGTTGCCAGTAATCCGACCCTCCGTGCGCTGCCCTTCTCAATCATTTCTCGGGCTTTTTCAAACCAGTAGCAGACGAAATCACACCCGCCGGGCAGTCGGTTACTGTACAGTTTGCGGAGACCATCTACGTAAGCAGACCCCAACATCTCGCGCATCTTTTTGTCACCAAGGAATGGGGGATTTCCAACGATGACATCCACTTCAGGCCAGAGTGGCTCGAAGATATGCCCGCGGTCGTCAAGCACTACTGCATCAAGGCACTTGATATTCTGCAAAGGCTGCATGATTGGGTTGTCTGTAATAATGAGGCCATTGTCTCGTTGCCATTGCAGAAATCCAATCCAGACTGAAACGGAAGCCACTTGATGGGCATAAATGTTGCTCTCAATTCCGTAAAGCTGGCTCGGGCGACACCGGACAAAGAATCGTGAAAGCTGGTTGCTGCTTGCGAACACGGAGACCTGCTTCTCCAGATCAAGCAACAACTTGAGCGCGACATAAAGGAAATTGCCGCTTCCGCAGGCTGGGTCTAGTACGCGAACGGATGCTATCTTTGCTACAAAATCTCCCAACAACTTCGACAGTTCCTTTTGAACTTTCTTTCCTTTCCGTCTTTCCGCTTCATCGAGAAGTCTCGTAGCCTGTTGCCGCACCACTTCCCACTCCCTTCGCAATGGCTCCATCAGAACTGGCTCAACAATTAAAGTGATGTCTTCCTTGCTGGTGTAATGTGCACCGATCTGAGAGCGTTTGTCTGGGTCAAGGATTCGTTCAAAGAGGGTTCCGAAGATTGCTGGCTCAATGCCTGCCCAATTTAGTTCAGCCGCGTTTGCCAGAATTCCAAGCTCGTCAACGGTAATGTCATATGCTTTGTCATCCATGAACAAACCGCCGTCGAAATAGGGAATATCGTCCGGCCCGAACGAACCGCCCTCGTTTGCCATAGCTGCAAAGAGTTGGCTTAGCTTCTTGGTGAATTCCGCAGGCTTGCGTCGGTTATTCTGAATAAGACGCGTGAAGAGACGGTCAGGAAGGAGGCCAATGTCTTCGGAGAACAAGCAGAACAGCAACCGCATGATGAAATGGGCAGCGCGTTCGGCGGGGACTCCACGCTTCCGCAACCCCTCTGCTAATGTTGAGAATTCTTTTGCTGCTTGTGTTGTAACTTGCGCTGTGGTCTGACCGGGTTTGAGCCGTTCCGGGTCTGTGAAGAGGAAACGCAGCACGTCAACCGGAGGAACCTTGCAGGTTGCGCTTGAACGGTTCTCGACTAGATCGTGAAGATGGAATGAGTAAACCTCGGGTGGAGTATTTGTCCAGTTTGTATGAATCTCAAAGCGATCAAGATCGCAGACGACTAGGAGCGGTGGGTTCCCCAGTGCTTCGCGATACTGAAGTAGTTGCTGATAGGCCTTACCCAGATTCTCGTGCTTGCGTTTGTATTCCCATGCGAAATAGTTGCGCTTCCAGACATCAGCAAAGCCATCTCCACCTGAATTCTTTTCAACACCTTTCTCGAAGGTGTATGTATTCCCTTCAGTGTCGACATCAACGGGTGCCTGCTGATCCAGGACAGTACAAAGATCAATGAAATGAGATTGGGCTGCTGACCGCTCTGAAAGTTTAGTATTCCGCCACTTATTTACAAACTCAGGAACCGTCAACACGAGTTTTCCGGCGGATGGATACATAATCAGCGCGCTTGGATGGCGCTTCAACTTTCAGGGGGTGTTTTGCGTGGTCCGTTAAGGGCTAGAGGGGACCGGGCGTGAGTTTTACCCAAGTCTGGGTAGGAATCAAGGTTACAGTGGGGTATTTGCCCCTCAATGAACCTATAGAGTCAGCGTAGCCACATTTATAACCACTTCATATTGACGTAGAGCTGTAAAGACCCCATTTGTTGTGGACGGGTGGCCGAAGTTCATAGCTTCATGCCCATTCGCAATAAGTGGCTATCCCCCATCCCTATCGCGGAAGCTGGCATTTGGTTCTTCAGTTTCTGCGAAGGGGTGAGTTCGATTTTGCGCGCTCCGCTCCGCTGCGCGCGGGCCTGCGGCAGCGAGGAAGGGATCCTTTTCTTTCTTTACCCAGGCCTCACGGCCTGGGCTAAGCTGTGCCGCGCCTGCGGCGCTGAGGCGTGGTGGCGCAGGCAATTTCTTTTTGCCCACGAAGGAATGCGCATTTTTGTCAGAGCTAAAGCCCGGTTTTGTTCCTTGACGGCTGGCGTAACGGGGTGGCTTTCCACTTAAGAGCCGTAACGTCGACACCCGGGCGCAACGCCCGGGTGTCTCTTTTTTTTTCGTGCAGAGGCGACGCGGTACGGAAGTCCGGAGCGGAAGGGAATTTAGATCCTTCATTCCCGGCTTCGCCGCTCATCTAGGATGATGGTTTGTTGCGCCGCGATTTCGCGCGGCGCGGCTTTGTTCGCGCGTCGGGTCTGCACACGGCCTGGGTAGAATTCCCTGAATCGGCAAAGTTACGATAAGCGTCTTCGGGGTCCTTCGACTTTACCTCACACCTTGCGGCGTTCGGTGACGCTCAGGATGACAGAGGGAGAGAGCATGGTGATGGCGCGGATAAATCCGCGTCCTGATACCGCCGGGGCTAAAGGCCGATCTCTTTAGTTGGCATGACCGCCGGGCATGAATGCCTGCTCCACCCCGTGAACGCGTGCAGTCAATTTGGGTTTAGCGACATCCGATGAGTTTAGTAATGCGGATTGAATCTTGTAATGTCCGATAAGGCGTAAGCAGAGTGAGGATGTACTATTTCGCGTCGTGATTTATACGATTTTGATTGACTCGAAATATAACTTTCGGTTATTCTGCGCTATGTTCTGACGGGAGCGGCGCCGGCGGAGCAGCAGCCAAGGATAAAGCTTGGCTGTCCGGGGGAAACCCCAAAACGGCCTGCAACTCTGTGGACTGTGGCCTACCGTTTGGGTCCCAGTTTCCGCGGCCTCTAGTGGACTGGAGTGTGTCTGATAAAGATGCATTTCTGCGTAAGACATCGCCATTAGATAGGTCGCGGGAGTGTGGATGGCGGCCGAAGGCCGCTGAAGCAGTTAGCAAATAGCAATTGGCAATTAGCCGGAAAAAGCGCTAGCTCTCATCCCACTAAGCCTTCCAGCCAGAAAAGAAGTAAAAAAGCAGCTACTAGTTCTCGAGCTTTTAGTTTTCATGGCTTAAGTGGCGCTCATCGATTCGGCCTTCCAAATTTCAAGAAGCTGAAAAGCACCACGCAGCCGAGGGCGGCTGCGGTCCACGTTTCACCACCCCTTTAACTTTCATCACCCCTGTAACAAAGAAGAACACCGAAACACCCCAGAATTTTGAAGACAAGCCACCAAAGCCGGTGGCTTTTTTTATTGGTTCGAAGAACACAAACAAATTTGACACGGAATACCACCAAATTGGAGACAGGAACATGACAAAAGAAGAAATTTTAACGGCGATTCGTGAAGTGGCGGAGAAGCTGGGACATCCGCCGACGTTTTCACAACTGGAAGACATGACACCCATGCGGAGACGCCACATACGGAAGCATTTTCGCAACTATCTTTGGGCCTTGCAGGAATGCGGGTTGACATCGAGGTTCAACAGCCGCCGGATACCGGAAGAGATGCTTTTCCTGGAATGGGCGAGGGTGGCGCGTAAGCTGGGGAAGCTACCGAGCATGGTGGAATTTGAAGGCGAGAGCCAGTACACGGTGGGGCCTTACCAGAGAAGATGCCGGCACTGGACAAAAGTCCCGGAGGCGATGCGCGAGTTTGCGATGACGCACGATTGTGAAGGCGACTGGCAGGACGTGCTGGAACTGATACGGCTCAAGGATGAGCGAGAACTGTTGGCCACTGGTGACAAGTGGTCAAGCGGGCCGCTGAAGCCTGTGGGGATAAGGCCCGACCGTCCAGTGTATGGGCCCGCCATGGCGCCCGTAACGCTGATGCATGAGCCTATCCATGAGATGGGCGTGGTTTTTCTGTTTGGCACACAGGCCGCCAGGCTGGGCTTTATGGTGACGCTGGTGCAAGCGGAATTTCCGGACTGCGAGGCTTTTGTGGAGGTGGCCCCGAACCGGTTGCAACGGTTGCGGATTGAGTTTGAAAAAGAAAGCCGTAATTTCCTGAAGCATGGACACGATCCGAACGGCTGCGACTTGATTGTGTGCTGGGAACACAATTGGCCGGAGTGTCCAGTAGAGGTGCTGGCGTTACGGGACGTGATTCTTGGTCAGCAGCTTGCGCCGGTTGAAAGACAAAACCTACCACAGAGACACGGAAGCACGGAGAAAATCAGAACGTTACCACTGAAAGATACTGATGACACTGAGAGGAAATCGGGCGATCGGGTGATCGCGCGTGATCGGGTGATCGAAAACCAGGAAGGCTTACCGCGGATGAAGGCGGATGAGCGCGGATCGGAAGAGGAAGAAGAACTTACCACTGATTGACGCTGATGACACTGATTGGAAGAGCAGAACACAACCGGGGCGGCTGTGCTACACGAGTGTCGGTACGCGCGCTATTCTTCCGTCTGGCCGGCGCTCGCTGCACTCGGGGTATACAATCCCCACTACTTTCCGCACAACGAATTGGAGATACCACCATGGAAGACAGCAGACGTCGCTTGATATGGCACGGCATGTTCCTGTTTTTGCTGGGACTGCTAACGGGCTTTATGGAGACGAAGTTTACCAATCCGAGGATGGGACTGGCGGCGCATCTGGAAGGCGTGATGAACGGCACTTTTCTAATCGCGCTGGGCGCCGTGTGGTTGGAAGTGCGGCTGCCGTTGAAGCTCAAAGCCGTGGCATACTGGTCCGCCCTTTATGGAGCTTACGTAAATTGGGTGGCGACAGCGCTGGGAGCGGCTTTGGGTGCGGCAGCGCTTTCTCCAATTACCGGCGCGGGACACCACGCTCTGCCTTGGCAGGAGACATTCATGACTACGCTGTTTATGTCAGTTGGGCTGGCGATTGTTGGGGCGTCGGTGCTGGTGCTGTGGGGATTGCGGCGCAGCGCCGCTGCGGTGGTTTCACCAGAGAGGGAAGCGAAGAAGGCTTCGGGTGCGTGATCGGAAGAGAACTAAAAACAAAGCTTACCGCGGATCAACGCGGATGAGCGCGGATCTGAAAACCAGAAGAACTTACCGCTGATTAACACTGATGACACTGATCGGAAAGAGCAGTGATTGGCTTTTAGCCGTTCGCGCTTGGCTTTGTGTTCTAGCTTTTAGGGCGATCTTTCAGACTGAAACTCAGCTTTAAACGTGACAAAAAGGAAAACACCATCCGAGAATCCCCGGCCTAAATCCACCGCTTTGACTGGTTGAAAACCACCATCGGGCCTGGCTACGTATCTTAACCTCCGCTAAATTGCCCAGAATCATGCAGATACATTACCGTCCTGATTGGCATGGCAGTTGCAAATACCTTGGCAACGGTTGAACTCAGTAGCTTTACAAGAGGGAAGTGTTTGGCGCGCCGAGCTGATCCCCGGCGCGAGAGTGATAAGGGCGCGGCGGTTGGGTGACCGTCGCGCCGATTTAGATGAGGCATGAGGGAGTCTCAAGGTCATGAAAACGGGTAGGTTTTTAGCAATCATATTATTTGCGGTGACAGCATTGTCGGTTGGCGGGTGGGCTCAGGTGTCTCCGCCTGCGCCGAATGGGGAGACGCCGTCGAGCGAGGAAGCAGCGCCGACGAACGATGGGCAAGCACCAGCGCTGGCGCAGAATTATCCTCAAAGTTCTAACGGAGAAACGGGTTCCAACGGAGAAACGGCGCCGAATGGGCAAGCAGCTCCCAGCCTCCAAGGGACGGCTCCGAAGAGTGAAGGGCCGGCGCCTGTGGTGGCGAGAATCAGTTTGATTCATGGAGACGTGTCCACGCAGCGCGGCGATAGCGGGGATTGGGGCAGCACGTCGATCAACGCGCCGGTGGTGCGTGGCGACCAGGTTGCCACAGGCCAGGATGCGCGGGCGGAAATCCAGCTGGATTATGCGAATATCCTGCGGCTGGCGGCGCATAGCCAGGCCAAGATTGCTGACCTGACACCCAAGCGCATACAAGTGCAGGTCGGGCAGGGATACGCCAGTTACACCATCCTTAAAGGCAGCGAAGCAGACGTGGAAATCGATTCGCCGAATCTGGCGGTGCGTCCGCTGAGGCCGGGATTCTACCGCGTGCACGTGATTTCAGACGCCCAGACAGATGTGATCGTGCGAGAAGGTGAAGCGGAAATTACCACGCCGCAGGGCAGCACTCGGGTGCATGCAGGTGAGATGATTACCGTCCGCGGCACGGACGAGCCAGAATATAAAGTCAGCAGTGCGCCCGATAGAGACGATTGGGATACATGGAACAGCGAACGCGACCACGTGGTGAGCGATTCAGAGAGCGTAGGCCATACCAATCGCTATTACACCGGCGTGAATGATCTCGATGGTTACGGACGCTGGGTGTACGTCCCAGGATATGGAAATGTTTGGCAGCCCTACCAGACCGTAACGTGGGCGCCATATCAAACGGGAAGATGGGTTTGGCAGCCTTACTACGGATGGACCTGGGTTTCCTACGAGCCCTGGGGATGGGCGCCGTACCATTACGGACGGTGGTTTTATTACGGAAACAGCTGGTGCTGGTGGCCTGGACCGCTTTATGTCGGCTACCGTCCGCTATGGTCTCCGGCATTCGTATTCTTTGTCGGCTTCGGACATCATTCCGGCTTCGGTTTTGGCTCCATCGGATGGTTCCCCGTGGGTCCGCATGATCCCTTTTATCCATGGTATGGGCGCGGCTTCAATCACGTAAACGTAGTGAACATTACCGTGATCAACAATTTCCATGGACGTGGCGGCTTTGTTGCTCCGCTTGCGGTCCGCGGACGTGAGCCATTTTTCTCCAATGCCCGTCTGGCGTTGACCAATCCACGCGTTCGCGGCTCGATTACCAGCGTTTCAGCTGAAAACTTTGGCCGTGGCGGCCATGAAGGCTGGCGTCACGGAGTGGAAGAGCATGAGCTGCGTGAATCCCGTGTGATGACGGCGAACCTGCCGGTTGTCCCTTCGCGTGAAAGCCTGCATGCCGGCAACGGCAGTGCCGGAGTTCCCGCAGGTATACAGACGCGTAACAGTGATCGCTTCTTTACCAAACACGCGCCTCCTGCGGCAAAGCAGGAATCATTTCATGACCAGATGCAGCGCGTGCAGCGCGTTGTGGGACCAGAAGCTGCCGGCGCTTCTCACGGCAACTCCGGCGGCGCGACGAATGGCGCGCAGAATACCAGCGCGGGTCAGCATACGTTGAACGAAAAGGGGCGCATCGAGTCAGGCATGAGCAACGCGCATACGCCGAACGGCGGCTCTACCGCCGGCGGCGACCACAACGGTTGGAACAAATTTGGTTCGTCGGGCAGCCATTCCGGTGGCGACGTCGGCAATGGCCGCTCTGAGTCCTCTGGAAATCCGAGAAGCTCTTCCGGCGGAGCGAACGATCATCAGATAAACGATCGTCAGATGAACGGCCGCCAAATGAGCGACCACCAGATTAATTCCGGGATGTCTCAATCCTCTGACCGCAGCGCCGGACAGACTTCACATACGCCGGAAAGCGGCGGTTGGCAGAAATTTCCGTCCAATGCCAACCACGGTTCAACCCAGGATCACAGTTCCGTCATAGACCACGGTTCAGGCCCTGGAATTTCCGCCGCTGACCGGGTTGACCATGCAGCGCAAGGCAACTCTGGCGGAAACAGCAGGCCGCCGCTCGATCTGCATCGGCCTATCGTGACGCCCAGAGAACAGCCAAGCAGCCAGCCGCGCAGTACGCCGCCGGCCCAGCGCAATTAGCCCAGATACAATCCGCCTGCGCCACGCAGTGACTCACGCGGATCCTACTCGGGTTCGGGCTCCGGCTCGCACAACAGCGGCGGCCCATACTCGCGTAGCAGCGCTGGCGGTGGATCCTCATCGCACAGCAGAGGTGGATCATCGTCGCACAGCAGCAGAGG
>DASXIL010000204.1:0-2508 GCA_036497985.1 Candidatus Angelobacter sp.
GCTCACTGGGTAACTCGCCCTATTCGTGTGAATACTTTAAGTATGACAGGTTCGAATAATTAATCGGTAACTTTTCAAAATTTATTTTGCGTTTGTTTTGTGTTGTTTGCGACGTTTTCCACAGGATGGGGACTTGACAAACTTTGGGGTGCACCCCGAGGCGAGACCGATTCGATTTCGATTTAGACAGATTGCCGTTGTTGTCTTCGGCTCGAAGCGCCGGTTAGTTGCCCTGAACGCCTGGATCGGACTTACCATTAGCAGCCTCGCTGATGAAATCCGCCACTTCCCTGGGTCGCGACAGCATCGGCACGTGACTGGTCTGAAGGGTCAGAGTCTTTGCATTCATCTTCCTGGCACTGTCCTGTTCCTGCTGCGGTGCGATCGTCCGGTCATTCGAGGCAATCACAAACCAGGTCGGCTTATTGTTCCAGGAAGCTGCGGAGATGGCGCTGGCAAGAGCCGCCCATTTCGTGGGTCTTTGCGTTGCCAGCAAGGTCATTCTCTCTTTGCTGGTGTGATCCTGGGCAAAGTCATCAAGAACGCCTTTCCCCGAAAGCACCGGCAAGCCGTCCGCGAGTGGCTCTCCGACCCCAGTGATGGGCCGATAAGGCTCTCCCATACTTGCTGATAATTCGCCGTGATCCGACGCGAATGCCGCTACATAGACCAAACCGGCTACCTTCGGATTATTGCCGGCCTCGGTGATTACCGCCCCTCCGTAGGAGTGACCGACGAGCAGGACCGGCCCATCCTGCGCATCAATCATGCGGTTTGTCGCGGCAACGTCCTCTGCAAATGATGTCAATGGATTTTGCACACAAACGACATGAAAGCCTTTTGCTTCGAGCAGAGGAACCACCTTGGACCAACTCGAGCCGTCTGCCCAGGCACCGTGGACCAGTACGATGTTCCTGATTGGAGCAGAAGGCGCGTTCTGCGCCGAGCCGTGAAGCGGTACGAGCACGGTTGGGAGTAAAACCAAGTCAAAGGGGAGGTGGAATGCTCTTTGGAAGTTCACCGTAACCTACCTTTCCTGTGCCCGAGCAGCCGGAAGTGACGCAACGGCCAATCCGCCATGGACAGACTATGAAGGATGGCAGCGAGTATTGCATCGCCAGAAGTGAGGCATTTTTAATGGCCATGACGGTGGTGTGCCGGATAACACTATCGAGGCGGGAGGTTGTATTGCAACTTCAAACTTGGGTGCTGAACGGGGAGCGGCGCACTGTCGCTGATGATTGAGCAAGAGCTTTGGAAAGTGCACAAATTCAGCGCTACATCTAACGGGTATGTCCCTGGCGAGTGGTATGTTTGATAGCAAGGCCGCTCGCAAAACGGTGATCAGGCAACCAAATGTGCTATGAATCGCCAACTTTCCCCGGGTGCCATCGGCGAATCGACCATTTGAAAGGCGTGATCAAGGCTGCAGCCAAAGGCTATTCGACTAAATCTGCGCTGTCAGAGCCAAAGGTCTACCACTGCATGGCGTCGTGCTGTGATCACAAACCAAACGCAATATTAGTTACTCGGGGCTGGCCCTTTCACTTACCCGCGAGGAATACCCGCCGCATGTTGCCAGCCCGCTTAGTGCAATTGCGATTGATTTGGAGAAGCATGGGTTTTTCCGCGGGCAGTCTTTGTCAAAGCCTGAAGCAATTCAATCTGATTCTGCCGACCCTTGCATTCTTCATTGCGGGATGTCATTCGCTGAACCTCACGCCGAAACCGTCGGTTGAAATAACCCGTATGCCTCCGGCAAATGCAGGGGGGCCAGAACGCATGGACTCCATTGAAGGGCGCGTTACAGGCGCGAAGCCCGGACAGAAAATCGTTCTATACGCAAAGAATGACATTTGGTTTTTGCAGCCATTCTGGGACCGGCCGTTCACAACGATCCAAAGTGATTCGACGTGGAAGAACTCGATACATCTCGGCACCGAGTACGCTGCGCTTGTGGTCGATCCTGAGTATCATCCGCCACCAAAGACCGCTGCGCTTCCGGCGGAAGGCAACGGAGTAGCGGCCGTTTTTTCTGCAAAGGGATCGGCTACTACCTCTGCTGCCGTGAAGACGATCCACTTCAGTGGATACGACTGGATAGTTCGCTCAGCGCCAAGCCCACATGGCGGAGAAACTAACCTGTATGATGCCGCGAATGCATGGACGGATGAGAAGGGCTATCTACATCTCCAGATGGGCAAACGCGATGGCCGCTGGACGTGCGCTGAGGTAAGTCTCGCTCGCAGTCTTGGCTATGGCACCTACAAATTTGTGGTGCATGATAGCGCCCATCTGAGCGTGTCCGGCGTGCTGGGAATCTTTACTGAGGATGAGCGACTCGGCGATGTCTTCCATCCTGAAATGGATATTGAATTGAGCCAGTGGGGCAAGCCGCACGACAAGAATGCGCAATATGTTGTTCAGCCCTACTACATTCCGCAAAACATTGCGCGCTTTTCAGTGATGCCCGGAGTGTTTACACATATACTGCGCTGGGAACCAGGT
>DASXIL010000205.1:0-3157 GCA_036497985.1 Candidatus Angelobacter sp.
CCAAGGTACGATTCGCAGGTAGTGTGGAAACTTGCTCCAGATAAATCGCTGCAGCCGGTTCGCATCAAGACCGGAATCACAGATCACACCTATACCGAAGTGATCCAGGACCTGAACGGCGAGCTCAAGGCGGGTGATGAACTTGTTACCGGCGTGGCGCAAGGACGCGCGTCAGCCACGGCTCCACGGCCGGGTGGGCCGGGAGCGCCGCGCGGGCGATAACAGACTTGCGATGAGCGCACAGCAAACCAATTCGCTTCCCGTCGCCGAGCCGCCCCAGCAAATCAATCGCGATGAAATCGTCATCCGCGTTGAGGACATTCACAAAACCTACCAACTGGGTGAAACCCAGGTCCACGCTTTGCGCGGCGTGAGCCTTGAGATCCGGCGCGGCGAATTTGTGGCCATTATGGGCGCCAGCGGCAGCGGCAAATCCACCTTCATGAATATCCTAGGCTGCCTGGACAAGCCCAGCTCGGGCCGATACCTGCTGGAAGGCACCGACGTTTCCAGTCTGGAAAAGAAGCAGCTCGCGGGCATTCGCAACGGCAAGATCGGTTTTGTGTTTCAGGGATTCAATTTGCTGGCCCGAACCACGGCGCTTGAGAATACCGAGCTGCCGACTCTCTATGCGCGCATAGACAAAGACGAACGGCATCGGCGGGCAACTGAAGCGTTGAAGATGGTGGGCCTGGGAGATCGCATTGACCACTTCCCTTCACAACTCTCAGGCGGACAGCAGCAGCGCGTTGCCATTGCGCGAGCTCTGGTGAACCGGCCTTCGATCCTGCTGGCCGACGAACCCACCGGCAATCTGGACAGCCGGACTTCAGTCGAAG
This sequence comes from Candidatus Angelobacter sp., assembly GCA_036497985.1. Classification (GTDB taxonomy): domain Bacteria; phylum Acidobacteriota; class Terriglobia; order Terriglobales; family Acidobacteriaceae; genus Angelobacter. Next base: position 840 of record DASXIL010000205.1, read on the forward strand.
TGATGGAGATATTGCAAAGATTGAATGACCAGGGCCTGACCATTGTGCTGGTGACGCACGAGCACGACATCGCACAGTTCACCCGGCGCAGCATTGTCTTTCGCGATGGCAAAATTCGGCGCGATGAGCCGATTGTGAATCGCGGCATCGCCACGGAAGCGCTGAAGGCCATGCCGGTACTGGAAGAATAAAAGTCGCTATGGATTTGCTTTCCACATTGCGGATTGCTTTTCGCGCGCTGGCGCGCAACAAGATGCGCTCCATTCTCACCATGTTGGGCATCATCATCGGCGTGGGCGCGGTCATCGCCATGGTGGGAATTGGCCAGGGCGCAGACCAGACGGTGCAGCGGCAGATCGCAAACCTGGGCTCGAACATGCTTTTTGTCAGCTCAGGCACCGTAAACCGTGGCGGCCTGAACCTTGGCTGGGGCGCTACCAAGACGCTCGTCCGCGCCGATGTTGCCGCTATCGTAAAAGAATGCCCCGCCGTGGCATCTGCCGCGCCCGGAACACAAACGTCGGCCCAGATTGTGTTTGAAAATGACAACTGGGGCACGCGCATCACCGGCACTACGCCGGAATATTTTGAGATCCGCACCTGGCCATTCCAGAGCGGCGCCGGCTTTACTGAAGATGACGTAACCAACGCAGCCAACGTGGCCGTGATTGGCGAAACTGTGCGGAAAAATCTTTTTGCCATGACCGATCCCGTCGGCAAAACCGTTCGAATTGGAAATCTGCCGTTCGTGGTGATCGGCGTCCTGGTCGCCAAAGGGCAGTCTCCGGCGATGAGTGAAGACCAGGACGACACGATCATTATGCCCCTGACCACGTTGCAAAAGAAGATCACCGGACAGCCCTGGCTGCGCTTTGTAATGGTTTCCGCCAAGTCGCGTTCGGGAAGCTATGCGGCCCAGCAGCAAATTGTGGCCTTGCTGCGCGACCGGCACCGGATCCGGCCGGAACAGCCGGATGACTTCACCGTGCGTAATCTGGCGGACATGGCGGACCTGGCTTCAGAAGCCAGCAAGGTAATGACCGGCTTGCTGGCATCGATTGCGGGCGTGTCACTACTGGTGGGCGGAATTGGAATCATGAATATCATGCTGGTTTCAGTACGCGAGCGCACACGGGAAATCGGTATTCGCCTGGCGGTTGGGGCAACTGAAAACGATGTGCAACGGCAGTTTCTCACTGAGGCCGTGGTGATGAGCTTGATTGGCGGCGCCGTGGGGATTTTCGTCGGCGTGGCTGCGTCGCTGGCGATTGCCACCACTGCGGGCTGGCCGATTCTGGTTTCTGGCGGGGCCATTGCCGGCGCTGCCCTTGTGGCCATGGCGATTGGGATTTTCTTTGGCTTTTATCCTGCGCAGAAAGCGGCGCGGCTGGACCCGATTGAAGCATTGCGTTATGAGTAATCGGTTTTTCGATCCATGCAATTGAGCACAATATTTCGCGAGGCGTTACAGGCGCTGCTCCGCAACCGGCTCCGCAGCCTGCTGACGATGCTTGGCATTGTCATGGGCGTCGGGTCTTTTATCTGTGTCGTCGCCGTTGGCAGGGCGGGCTCCAGCCGTGTGGAACAACAGTTGAGCAACGTAGGCGACAACATGATCTGGGTTGAAGCCGGCAGCCGCGCGCGCAATGGTGTTCGCATCGGCAGCCGCGGGAGCAAGACCCTGGTAGAAGGAGACAGCCGCGCCGTGCTCGATCAGGTCCCCGGCGTCAAGAGCGCGTCGCCCAACGTCGATGGCCGAATCCAGGCGGTTTACGGCAACCTGAACTGGGGCACGCAATATCGCGGGGTAAGCCCGGAGTACTTTGAGATCCGCAAATGGGTGGTCCGGCTGGGTGCGGCGTTCACGCAGGACGACATGGAAAAGAATGCGCCTGTATGTGTGATCGGTAATACCGTCGCCACGAATTTGTTCGATGAGGAAGATCCTATCGGCAAGACAATCAACATCCAGTCTGTGCCGTTCAAAGTGGTAGGCGTGCTTGAGGCCAGAGGCTTTTCCACCACCGGCCAGGACCAGGACGATTTTGTAGTGATGCCGCTCACCACGGCGCAGAAGCGCATCACGGGGCAAGAGTGGCTGGACGATATCTTCTTTTCCGCTGCTTCAAGAGAAGAAATACCTGAAATCACCCGCCGCATTATCGGCGTAATGCGTGAGCGGCATCACCTGCGGGCCAGCGAAGATGATGATTTCAACATTCGCACGCCGGAGGAACTGATTCGCGCCCAGCTTGCCTCGGCCAATGTCTTTACCCTTTTGTTGGCAAGCGCTGCATCCCTCTCACTGCTGGTAGGAG
>DASXIL010000206.1:0-5123 GCA_036497985.1 Candidatus Angelobacter sp.
CGCGTACCAGCAGGACGACTCGGCAGTCGGTGTCTTCGCGCCCCAGCGGCTGCGTCCGCGGCGGCATTATGAAATCGCGCTCTTGATTGTGGCCGCGATTGTTTTCTTTGGCTGCATCATTTCTCCTCCCGCCTTGATGGATGACGTTGACGCCGTTCACGGACAGATTGCGCGCAACATGGTCCAGTCAGGCGACTGGATGATCGCTCATCTGAACGGCGTGCCTTACATGGAAAAGGCCCCGCTGCCATATTGGCTCATTGCCATTTGCTACCTCGTAATGGGCGTGTATGATTGGGTGGCGCGTATTCCAACCGCTCTGGCTGCGGTGCTGTTGTGCTTTGCCACCGCGCGCTACGGAGCATGGGCATTTGGACGCCGCGCCGGTTTCTATGCCGGACTTGTATTGGCGACTTCGATCGGTCTCTTTCTCTTTACCCGCATTCTTATTCCCGATGTAATGCTCACGCTCACCATCACCCTTTGCTTCATGGCATTCCAGCGCGCCATGAATGAGGATGGAGAAGAGCTTCACTCCCGCCGATGGCCCGCTTTGATTGGTGTGGCACTGGGCATTGGTGTGTTGTTGAAAGGATTACTCGCGCTGGTTGTGCCGATAGGGGGCGTGCTGGTCTATCTGGCGATTACTCGTCAGCTTTTTTCACGCGAAACCTGGCGTCGCCTGCGCCCGCTCAGCACAATCCTGATCTTCCTCCTCATTGCCGCGCCGTGGCATGTGCTGGCCACATTGCGCATGCCGCCTTATTTCAATTTCAGCATGCACAGCGGGCCCGGCGAATATCACGGTTTCTTCTGGTTTTATTTTTTCAATGAGCATTTATTAAGGTTCCTGAACCTGCGTTATCCGCGCGACTACAACACCGTGCCGCGAGTGGCGTTCTGGTTGCTGAACCTGCTCTGGCTGTTTCCCTGGAGCGCCTATCTGCCCGCAGCGTCAAGGCTCAACTACAGGCCGGTGGACCGCGCCGGCCGCACGCGCCTGCTCGCGCTCTGCTGGGCTGGATTTCTGATGCTCTTTTTCACCTTCTCCACCACGCAGGAATACTATTCCATGCCGATATATCCCGCGCTTGCGCTTCTGTTGGGTTGCGCTATGGATAGCGAAGGAAAACTGATCGCGGTCGGCAGCAGGACGTTAGCGTTGATTTCAACCGCGGCCGCAGCGGTGATTGCAGCAATCTTATTTGCCGTTCGCCATGTTCCCGCAACAGGCGACATCTCCAGTGCGCTACAGCAGCACCCGGAGTCGTACACTCTTTCGCTGGGACACATGGGCGACCTGACGTTGCAATCGTTCGCTTATTTGCGGGCCCCGCTCATTCTCGCGGGGATTGCATTTCTGGTGGGAGCCGTAGGTGGCTGGCTTCGCGGTCGCAGGGCATTTATCGCGCTCGCGGCCATGATGGTTTTGTTCCTGCATGCCAGCCGGATGGCGCTGGTTGTTTTCGATCCCTATCTGTCTTCCCGCCCGATAGCCGAAGTGCTGCTACATGCGCCGCCAGGGCAATTGATCGTGGATGGCGCTTATTATCCCTTTTCTTCTGTGCTGTTTTATTCCAACAAAAATGCTTTGCTGCTGAATGGGCGTGTCAATAACCTTGAATACGGCTCTTATGCTCCGGGTTCCCCGGCTGTTTTTATCGATGACGCTGCCTTTATAAGGCTCTGGTCAGGTACAATTCGGTATTATCTGGTGTCCGACAGCAGCGGATTCGCTCGTCTGAGCGCCCTGGCCGGTCCCGCGCGTTTTCACCAGATTGCTGAAAGTGGCGGCAAATTTCTTTTTACCAACGGCCTTTCCGGCGAAACTGCGGATGGCTCCAACATGGAGAACAAACCCGCGTTATGGTAATCCTTACTACGGCTCTGGCAGTCCTGCTTACCGGTTCGATCGTTTACTGCGTCCTGATTGTCGTTGCCACGCGGCGGTTTTTGTCGGCCACTTCGCCTGTTCCCGGAAACACGCCTCCCATCAGTGTTCTTAAGCCATTGTGCGGCCATGACGACGGGCTGGAAGAAAATCTGCGCAGCTTCATGATGCAGGATTATCCGGAGTATGAAGTTCTGTTCGGCGTCCATCGTTCCGATGACTCAGCCGTGGCCGTGGCGGAAAAAATCATCGCCGAGTTTAAGGGACGAATCGCCGCGCGTCTCATCATAACGGGCGAATCTCCAATTCCTAACGCCAAGGCTTTTAGCCTGAACCGCATGGTACGTGAAGCACGTTATGACGTGCTGGTGATGAGTGACAGCGATGTGCGCGTAACGCCCAGTTTGCTCTCTCATCTGGCACAGGAGCTTCAGGACGATCACGTCGGATTGATCAGCTGCCCTTACCGCGCGGTCCCGGGCAAGAGCCTATGGTCGCGACTGGAAGCCATTGGAATGAACACCGAGCTTCTGGGCGGTGTCATGGTGGCACGTATGCTTGAGGGCATGCGTTTTGCACTGGGTTGTACCATTGCCGTCCGCCGCAGTGTACTTGAGGACATGGGCGGGTTCGGCTATTTACAGGAGTTTCTGGCGGAAGATTTTGTGATTGGACAGCGCGCCGCTGAACTTGGTCATGGTGTTTTATTCTCGTCGTACGTGATTGAACATCGTATTGGCAGCCAGAGCATGATGCACAACCTAGGACACCGTATGCGCTGGGCGCGCAGCACGCGTCGCTCACGTCCGCTGGGGTATTGGGGGCAGATCTTCACTTATCCCTTGCCTCTGGCTCTTCTTCTCTGCGCTGTGTATCCCACAGCATGGCCTGTGTTGTTTCTTACTCTCGTCTTGCGTGGAGTCGCAGCGTTTGCTACTGCCGGCAACATTGTTCACGATCCAATAACGCAAAAAGAATGGTGGTTGCTGCCAGTCCAGGATGTAATCGGTTTCTTTGTCTGGATCAGCGGCTTTGTAGGTGACAAGATCGTCTGGCGCAACCGAAAATGCACTGTCTTGCGCGATGGCCGTCTGCACGTAAATCCCTAGCTCCAATTGTCGCAAAAAGAAACCCCTGCGCCTTGGCGCAGGGGTCGTTCGCTCTTATTGCGATCCTAAGTTATTTGCTGCTTGCCGGGCAAGTGCTCGAGATCATCTTCACCTTGCTTACCGTGAAGGTTGGTTGGGCTCCGGAAGAGGAGCCGGTTCCGGTTGCGCCCGTACTGCTGGGGCTGGAAGAGCTGGGGCTGCTGGAACCGGAAGCAGACGAACTGTTGTCCGTTCCCATAATCCGGACCTGATGACCAACATGGTCGCTCAACTTTGACGTATCGCCGGAGAGTTGGTACGTCTTGCCGGATTGGTCAGTCAGCGTCCAGTTGCCCGCCGAGCCGCTCAGACAGCCTTCAATCGAACTGCCGCTATCGCTTGAGGTCTGCGTGGTTTGGGTCGTGGTGGTCTGGGTCGTGCTTGAACTGGTATCGGGAGCCGCCGGCTGCTGGCTGGGTGAGGTGGACGATGGAGACGTTTGCGAGCTTGCGCCCGGTGTTGTTGATTGCGGTGAGCTGCCAGGCGAGGTTTGCGCTACAGCCCAAACCGCCGACAACAACAGAATTGCTGTAATCAAAGATGTTTTTCTCATGTACGTTCCTCCTGGTTTATTCGGCCTTCCTCCGGCCTTGAGAAGAGTGGAAGCAGCGCTAGGGACTTAGATCACCTGCGCATTCGGCGGTTTGCCTCATGGGTATTCAGGGGAGAAAGAAACGAGAGCTGCGGAATCCTGGGATTAGTGATTCCGTGCCTCTGTCTGCAGCTGTTACCTTAGTTCAGTAGAACTAGTATTGCCGCAATCGGTCTATGCTACGTCGCAGACTTGCAGTGCTTGTGGAATGTAGCTGCAGCAGGAATCCTCGGCAAACATATTTCCCGTTACTGCATAAGCGCGGGCGCGTGAACCGCCGCAGATTTCCTTGAATTCGCATGCGCCGCACTTACCCTGCAAATTTGAAGTGTCGCGCAGTGCTTTCAGCACCGGCGAATTGCGATAGATTTCCGTCAGGCTGTCCACACGCACGTTGCCCGCGGAGACCGGCAAAAAGCCGCTGGGACAAACCTCGCCCGTATGTGAGACGAATACAAATCCCTTGCCGTCATTGATGGGTAGAAGTCCCGGAATAGTCTTTTCCCAGCCATCGTCCCCGGCTGTGAATGGGTTCTTGCCTTTGCTCTTGAGCCGCTGCTGGATGATGTAACGGCGATAATGCTGCGCTTCAGTGGTCTTTACCTTGAAGGGCAGTTCCTTGGAAAAACGGTACAGCGTTGCGAATGCCTGCTCGACTTCATCGGCGGAGAGGAGATCGGCCATCTGTGCGCGTCCAATCGGTACCAGGAAAAAAGCGCTCCAAAGGACCAGCTTGAACTGTTTCAACAGGTTCGCCATGTTTTCCAGATCATGCATGTTCCGTTTGGAAATGCTGGTGTTGACCTGGATGGGAAGGCCAAACTCGTTGGCCCAGTGAATTGCTTCCAGGGTTCGCGCAAATGATCCGGGCACGCCGCGAAATGCGTCATGCAATTCCGGAGTTGCGCCGTCAAGGCTCACGGCCATTCTGGAGAGGTGGGCGCGCTTTAGATCGGCGATGGCTTCGCGCGTTAGCAGAGGCGTGGCGCTGGGCGTCATCGCCGGATGCAGGCCATGAGCGACAGCCCGGCGGACCAGATAAAAGATGTCAGAGCGTTTCAAGGGATCGCCACCGGTGAGAATGAAGATTGGAGGCTTCAGATCGGCGATATCGCGAATCAGCTTCTCTGCTTCCATGGTTGTCAATTCCAGCGGGTGGCGCTTTGACTGCGCACAGGCGCGGCAGTGACAACAGGAAAGATCACAGGCCTGCGTGGTTTCCCAGATCACAATCAAAGGGCACCGGTTCAGATCAAAACTTGTATTCATGCCACCCATCCTTAAGAAATGCTTTGACTCAACTTATGAAAGCCATCCTAAGGCGTTGTTTCCTCTGGAGATGTGATGGAGGTCACATGTCCGATTCAGGTGTGCTTCTTCTCAGTGTGTTGTGACATTTATCACACCGGCAACTTATGGGTTTATATATACTTTCTTTCGCAATCATCCGAGTGAAACGCGGTACCAGCGCAGCTGTTGTGGCGCAGAGGAG
>DASXIL010000207.1:0-3779 GCA_036497985.1 Candidatus Angelobacter sp.
CCCCCCCGCTGGAGATGGTCCTTTGGTGTTAAGTAGAGGGCCAGGCGAGTTTTGCTACCGCTTCTTGTCTGGAGTCTTTGGATTGTCTTTGGGAATGTCTTTTGGATTATCTTTTGGGTCTTCTTTGGCTTCGCCCTTGTAGATGATCCTTGTTTTTGAGCCGAAGCGCTTGTAGTTGGTCAGCTTGATGATCTCGCGCATGTGGACATCAACATTGCTGAAGTGCAATACGTCGTCCGCGCGGATATAAGTGGGAAACCAGTACTGGCCGTCAATCTGTTCGCGATAAGTCACGAATTTGGGTGAAAGGTTTTCTTGCACGTTCTTTTTTTTCTTCGTCTGGACTGTCTCAGGCACGGTTTTGCCGCAGCTCTTCACGATCTGTAAATCATGATTGTCAACCCAGATGCGCCCCTGGAAATAGCGCTGCCCCTTGACGATCGTCTTGGGCGCGATATCGAAGACATAAGTTTCGATTTCATCCTGGCGCTGCTGCCCAACATAAAGCAAGTTGTACTGGGGCAGGTCAGAGGAGGTCAGTACGAAGGCCATCTTATAGCGAAAATCCTCATAATCTTCGCGGCTCAGGATCAACCCACGCAAAGTATTTTGCGGAGCGAAGGTAACATTCTCTATGCGCCCGCCTTTATCGTCATACGTGATCTCCTGCACCAGGCGAAATTCGCCGCTTACGGTGGTGCCGTCCAGCTCCTGGACCGTGATGTCCTGGGTATAGACATAGTTGTTGAGGGCCTGTCGGAAGACTTCTTCTTTGGCGCCAAATTTCTCAATGATCTGTTGCGGCGTCATGCCTTGAGGCTGGGCAGGATTAAGCGGGCCTGTGCCCTCATCGCAATTGGTTTGGGCCGTGACCGCCGCGGGCATAGCCAGCAAAGCAAAGAGAAAAATTAGAACAACAAGCACACTCTTGGAGAAGTTCATTCCGGTTCCTTTAAACGTCCTCAACTAAGGCTACGAACGCTTTCGACCGAGTCTATGATTGCATGCTGGCCTGAAACCGCCAAAAGGTTTTACACTAACTTGCTCTTCTGAGGAGACCGCATGCGCCGTTTTACGCTCTTAACCGTTTCAGCCATGGCTATTTTACTCATGGAAGGCTTTTTTGTTCAGCTTTCTGCCCAGCCAGCAGCGAAAAAGCCTTTCACCTTTGAAGATATGATGTCGCTCAAAAGGATTGGCGGCCCGGCAGTCTCGCCAGACGGCAAATGGGTGCTGTTTGCCGCCGTGGATGTTGATCTGAAAGAGAATAAGCGGACTTCCCACCTCTGGGTGGTCCCAATGGCCGGCGGCGCCGAGCAACAACTTCCGGCGACCCCGGCGGGTGAGAGCGGTGGACACTGGTCACCCGACGGCAAGAGCTATCTCTACCTGAGCGCGGCGGAAGGCGGTACGCAGGTTTGGGTAAGGGGCTTTGACTCAGCTTCAGGCACGCCCAGCGGCGCGGCCGCAAAGATAACCAATATCTCCACGGAAGCAGATGGAGCTATCTGGTCCCCCGACGGCAAAAACATTGTCTTTATATCTGAAGTTTTTCCGGGATGCATGGACGACGCCTGCAACAAATTCAGCGACCAGGAACGGGCCAATTCGAAAGTGAAAGCCATGGTGTTTGAACATCTGCTGTTCCGCCATTGGAACCACTACAGCGCCGGTAAGCGCAGCCATCTTTTTGTCGTCCCGGCAGAGGGCGGAGTAGCAAAAGACCTGACTCCGGGCGACCATGACGTGCCTCCTTTCAGCCTTGGCGGCCAGGATGCTTATGCCATCTCTCCCGACGGGAAAGAGCTGGCTTTTACCAGCAACTGGGACGAGGTAGGCGCAACCAGCACGAACAATGACATTTTTGTTGTCCCGATGACCGGCGGCGAACCTAAAAAGCTCAGTACGAGTCCGGGCGGGGATTCTACGCCGCTTTATTCGCCTGACGGCAAGTGGCTGGCATGGCGCATGCAAAAACGCCCGGGCTATGAGAGCGATCGGTTTAGGCTGGTTGTGTGCGATCGCAACAGTAGCGAGATACGAAACCTGACCGAAGATTTTGATCAATGGGTAGAGACGATTGCGTGGTCACCAGATTCGAAATACATTTACTTCACGTCAGAAAATAAAGGTGAAGCGCCGATCTACCGGCTTGATGTCGCTGCGGCAAACGCCCCGGTGTCGGCTGCGCGCATACGCGCCAATGCCATCCAGGAAATATCTCGCGGCGTAAACGACGAATTGAACGTCACGCCTGACGGCAAGACGCTGGTGTTTTCCCGCCTGTCAGTGCAAGCCCCGAGTGAAGTTTACAAAATGGATCTCGACAGCAAGAAGGCTGAGGAACTTAGCCATCTGAACGATGCAGTGCTGGAACGTATCGCCATGCAGCCGGTGGAATCATTCTGGTTTGCCGGCGCGGGTGGGGCCAAGGTCCAGGGATTTCTGGTGAAGCCGCCCCGGTTCAATAAAGACGAGAAATATCCGGTCAAGTTTCTGATCCACGGCGGGCCGCAAGGCCAGTGGGGCGACGAATGGTCCTATCGCTGGAACGCCGAGCTTTTCGCCGCCGATGGCTACGTTGTGATCATGGTCAACCCTCGCGGCTCGACCGGATACGGACAGGCGTTTGTGGATGGCGTGAACAAAGACTGGGGTGGCAAGCCTTATATCGACCTCATGAACGGCCTTGATTATGCGGAGAAAACGTACCCGTTCATCGATAAAGACCGGGAGTGTGCTCTGGGCGCGAGCTACGGCGGATACATGATCAACTGGATTCTGGGGCATACCAATCGATTCAAGTGCCTTGTCTCCCATGACGGTATGTTCAACACGGAAAGCGCTTACGGCAGCACAGAAGAGCTGTGGTTCCCGGAGTGGGAGTTCGGCAATACGGTTTGGGCGAATCGCGAAGGATATCGCAAGTGGTCGCCACATCTTTTTGCCGCGCAGTTCAAGACGCCAACGCTGGTTGTCCACGGGCAGCTTGATTACCGGCTGGATGTCTCCGAGGGCTTCCAGCTCTTCACCACTCTGCAGCGGCTCAAAATACCCTCAAAGATGCTGTACTTCCCTGACGAAGGACATTGGGTGCTGAAGCCGCAAAACAGCGAGCTGTGGTACAAGACGGTGAATGGCTGGGTGGATGGCCACGTGAAAAGATGAGCATCGCGAGGACTGAACGCACCACGAGACTGAGAGATTTGATGGCGCAGGCAATCGGTAGATCGGGTGATCGCCCTCGGATCGGGTGATCCCCCGGACCCGAATCCAAACGCTCATCTCGCCTAGCCTAACTCGCATCTTTGAGCTTTTTGAGTGCAGCTTCATATGCAGGAAGCTGGGCTTTCCGGCTCTCCGGGACGTTTTGCAGCGCAGTCTCCCAGTTCTTGATCGCTTTTTCTTTATCGCCGGCAGCGGTGTATGCCCGCGCCAGCCCCACATAAGACCAGAATTTATCTTCAGGATGTCTTTTCTGGTTGAGTTTAAAGACTTCAATAGCTTTTTCTTTTCTGTCTGCCCCCAGCAGGCCCATCGCGTAAATATGAACTGGCAGCAGATCGGCGCCAGAGAGTTGGAACGCTTTCTCCATTAATCTATCGGCCTCGTCCGTTTTGCCCATTGCCTGCAGTACCGCCGCTTTGGTCTGCACGGTAGAGAAATCCTCAGTTCCGATAGTAGCTCCCCGGAATGGCCCCTGGATCGCTTTATCGGCCCAGATCAGGGCTTCATCCAGATTGATTTTGTTGCTGGCGCAAAACTGCGCGGCATTCTGC
>DASXIL010000208.1:0-2545 GCA_036497985.1 Candidatus Angelobacter sp.
TATCGTGGTTGGCGGCGGACTCGCCGGGTTGGCCGCCGTCATCAAGATTGCTGAAGCCGGCGGCCACGTCGATTTGTTCTCGATCGTGCCGGTCAAGCGCTCTCATTCCGTGTGTGCGCAAGGCGGCATCAATGCGGCCAAGAACCTCAAAGGTGAAGGCGACACCACCTGGCAGCACTTTGATGACACGATCTATGGCGGCGACTTTCTCGCTAACCAGCCTCCCGTCAAGGCAATGTGCGAAGCCGCGCCAGCCATCATCGATTTGCTGGACCGCATGGGCGTCACTTTCAACCGGACTCCTGAGGGCCTGCTCGACTTTCGTCGCTTTGGCGGAACGCTTTACCATCGGACCGCATTTGCCGGCGCCACCACTGGCCAACAGCTTCTCTACGCGTTGGATGAACAGGTTCGCCGCTACGAAGCCGAAGGCCGAGTGACCAAGTTTGAGCATTGGGAATTCCTGAGCGCGGTCCTCGATAACAATCGCGTCTGCCGCGGCATTTGCGCCATGGACCTACGCAGCATGGAAGTTCGCACTTTTCCTGCCGACGCCATCATCATGGCCACCGGCGGCATTGGCGCAATTTTCGGTAAGTCAACGAACTCCGTCGTGTGTACCGGTTCGGCGCAGTCGGCTCTCTATCAGCAGGGTTGCTTCTACGCCAACGGGGAATTCATCCAGGTGCATCCGACCTCGATTCCCGGCGAAGACAAACTCCGCCTGATGTCGGAGTCGGCACGTGGTGAAGGCGGACGCGTCTGGGTACCCAAGACCAAAGGTGACAAGCGCGACTGGAAGAGTATTCCTGAGTCCGAGCGCTGGTACTTCCTGGAAGAGTGGTATCCGAAGTACGGCAACCTGGTGCCGCGCGACGTTGCCACGCGCGCCATTCACAAAGTGGTTTACGAATACGACCTGGGCATTGACGGCCAGCCGATGGTCTATCTCGACCTGACCCACATTGATCGCGAGACGCTCAACCGCAAGCTTGAGGGCATTCTGGAAATCTACGAGAAGTTCGTAGGCGACGATCCGCGCGATGTCCCCATGAAGATTTTCCCTGGGATGCATTACACCATGGGCGGGCTCTGGGTGGACTTCAATCAGGCGACGAACATCAAAGGCATCTTTGCCGCCGGTGAATGCGAATATGGTTATCACGGAGCTAATCGGCTGGGAGCGAACTCGCTGGTTTCCTGTATTTATGGCGGCTTTGTCGCCGGTCCACAGGCTATGCTCTATGCCAAAAACAATACCAAGTCCTCTGACGGCGTGAGCAGCACGGTGTTTGACTCTGAACGCAAACGCCAGGAAGAAGCCAATGCTGCGCTGCTGAGTTCGAATGGCACAGAGAACCCCTTCCGTCTTTGGCGGGAACTGGGCGAGCTGATGACGCGCAATTGCACCGTTATCCGCTACAACAAAAACCTGCAACAGACCGATGCCAAGCTGGTTGAATTCCTGGAACGCTTCAACCATATCAACCTGAGCGATAAGAGCCAATGGGCCAACACGTCATTTGTTTTTACGCGGCAACTCTACAACATGCTGCAACTTTCACGCGTGATTGCCCAGGGTGCGGCTCTGCGGAATGAGTCACGCGGCGCGCATTACAAGCCGGATTTTCCAGACCGCGACGACAAGAACTTTTTAAAGACCACCAAGGCTTACTTCGCTCCGGACGCCGATGAGCCCCGTTTCGAATTTGAGCCGGTAGATATTTCTCTGCTGCCGCCAAGGCCGCGACGGTATGACATGGCGAAGTAATAAAACAAAAAATCTTTGAAACACGGAGGAAAGGAGTAAACGGAGATAAGAGTGGATCAAAAAATCTAAAGCTCATTCACTCCGCCGATTTTAATTCGCAGCGAAAATTCACCGTCTATTTCTCCGCTACCTCCGTTCCTCTGTGTTTCAAAGGTGTTTGCTTTCCGTCTTGACTGATTTTATGGAACAACAACGCAGCACATCGCCGAAGTTTTACAAGGATGCCGCGATTCTATTTTTTGTGATCGGCTGCGTCCTGGTTTGGCAGGCGATTGCGCGCCATGATTGGATCTACGGCGCGTTTGCAGGTATCACATTTCTCAACGCGCTCATGACCACGCTAAAGCTTATTTCGCTACGGGAGACAAAATAATAATGGCCCAATCCGGTACAAAGACCGTCATTCTCAAGATCAAACGCCAGGAGAATCCCAAATCAAGCCCGCGCTGGGAGGAATTTGAACTCGCCTGGAAGCCTGGGATGAACGTGATTTCGGCCATGATGGAAATCGCCGCCAATCCCGTGACGCGCGATGGCAAGACCACGACTGCCATCGCTTACGACTCCAATTGCCTGGAAGAGGTCTGCGGCTCGTGCGCTATGCTCATCAACGGCAAGGCCCGCATGGCATGCTCGGCTCTGGTGGATAAACTGGAGCAGCCAATCCGCGTGGAACCTTTCAGCAAGTTCCCTGTCGTCCGAGATCTGGCCGTGGACCGCAGCGTGCTTTTTGAAAATTTGAAGCGCGTCCAAGCCTGGGTCCCAGTCGATGGC
>DASXIL010000209.1:0-4466 GCA_036497985.1 Candidatus Angelobacter sp.
CCCATGTCCATGGCAGGTTGGGCAAGGCCGGGCAATGCTAAACATGGCTTGCTGATAGCGAACCTGGCCACGGCCGGCGCATGTTTGACATGTGGTTGGCCCCTTCGATCCCGCTGAGCCGGTGCCTTTGCATTGTTCACACGCTTCATACCGGCGCACCTTGGCCTGGGTCTTCTTGCCGAAAGCGGCTTCCTCAAAGGTAAGCGTGATATCCGCGCGTGCGTCTCCGCCGCGCTGCACACGGGTACGTCCTCCCCGTCCGCCGCCAACATTCACGCCAAAGAAATCGCTGAAGATATCGCCAAAAATATCGCTGACATCGGCGAAGTTGGAACCGTCAAACCCACTAAAACCGCCGCCACCGTTCACCGCCACGTGGCCATACTGGTCATAGCGCGCGCGCTTGTCCGCATCCATCAGCACGCTATAGGCTTCAGAGCACTCCTTGAACTTTTCCTCCGCCTCGGCGTTACCCGGGTTGCGGTCCGGATGCCACTGCATGGCCAGCTTGCGGTAGGAGCTTTTGATCTCCTGTTCAGTGGCCGTGCGGCTCACGCTCAATATTTCGTAATAATCGCGTTTTGCTTGTGTTGCCAAAGTTATTCCCAACCTATAAGTTTGTCTAAAAGTTTCGCTAACGCGGGGTCGGTAGTCGGCCATTGGTACGGCCCGTGCCCGCTAGCGTTGGCTATCCGCTCCAGTTCATCAGGATCATATCCACTAGAAAGGGGCTTGGCGATGACCGCGTTCTCGCCGCCCTGATCGTAGCGGCGTCGCTGGTCCGGGTCGCTCAGTATTCGATAGGCGCGGGCAATTTCCCTGAACCGCTCCACAGCCTCGATGTTCGCCGGCTTTCCCGTAGCTTGATATTCTGCAGCAAGCTTTAGGAAGGCGCTTTTGATCTCATCCACTGTCGCCGTTCGAGTCACGCTCAGAATTTCGTAACAGTCACGTTTTGCTTGCGTAGACAAGAATTTCCCTCGATGATCGAAACACGGTGGCCTTGTGGCTCCATCACCCGATCTTTTTTGCCACTCTTACCATTGCCGGCCGCAGTAATCTTCCTTTAATGCGATATCCCGGCTGCAACTCTTCCAGCACATGATGGTCCGGAGCGGCGTCGGTTTCAACCATCTCAATGGCCTCATGCACCCGCGGATCAAACGGCTCGCCCTGCGCCGGAACGCGCTCGATATTCAATTTTTGCAACACGTCCTGAAGCTGTTTGAAGATTAGTTCCACACCCTTGCGCAGATCTTCCGGCTTGGCAGCAGCATTCTTGAGCGCCAGCGTAAAACTATCGATCACCGGCAGCAGCGAGCGGGCAGCGTCTGACACGGCATAGTCACGGTATTCGGCGTTTTCTTTTGCCGCGCGTTTGCGATAGTTATCAAACTCGGCCTGCAATCGCGCCAGCCGTTCAAACAGATCATTGCGCTCCACGCGTAGCTTCTCCAACTCGCCGCCGGCGGCTGCTACTGAACCCTGGGGATCGTTGCCGGAAACGCTCTTTTCCTCGAACCCATCAGCGGGATCAGCAGGCGGAAGTTCGTTTTCCAGAGCGCGTGCCTGTTCGTCTTTCAACTGCGTGTCGTTCAATTGTTCTTTCAACTGATCTTCCAGGCTGACGTCAGCATGTCCGTTGCCCTTGCTCATTACTGCACCTGGTCTCTTGATTGGAATTTTCACGTGTTCTCATTCAGCAGCTTGTCAAAAAGCTGCGCTATATATGAGACCGCCGTGATTGTGTGTTGATAATCCATGCGGGTTGGACCAATGACCGCCAGCGATCCGCGCATCTCTTCTCCCACGCGCGCAGGCGCGCCGATCAGCACAAAATTTCGCATCTCCGGTACCGCTTCTTCCAGGCCGATTACGACGCGCACGGCCTCCTGTCGCGTATCCAGATAGGCGGAAAGCAGATCAGCCACGCGTTCCTTCTCTTCCAGAGTCTTCACCAGATCACGCAACCGCAGGCGGTCCTGATCATTACCTACAAGGTTTGCCACGCCTTCTACAAAGATGTTCTTGGCAGGCTCTTCGGCTGCCAGCGCGCCGCCTTTATAAAGTTCTTCCAGGCTCTTCATTAGCCGGTCATACTCGCTGCGTTCCTGGTCAATGCGCCGACGCAGTTCAGTCTTTACCTGGCTGATGATCCAGCCGCGAAAATTTTCATTGATGTAATTCGCAGCTGTGTTCAGGTCGCTCTGGTCCAGGTCCTGCTCCAGGCGCATCATGCGGTCATGCACCACGCCTGATTTCGTTACAACCACGGCCAGCACGCGATTATTGGCCTGTCGCGAGAAATAAACATGCTCCAGCGCGTTCTTTGGTCCCGCATTGCCGATAGCCACCCCGACGCCGCTGGAAACCAGCGAGAGCACATGCGAAGTCCTCTCCAGAAACTCCTGCACGTCCACAGTGCCCTGCAATGTGTCTGAAATCAGCGTCTGGTCAGCCGCCGAGATCGTCGCTTTGCCGGAAATCTGGTCCACGTAATACCTGTAAGCCTGCGACGTCGGTACGCGTCCAGCGGATGTGTGTGGCTGCTCCAGGAAACCGCTCTCTGCCAGATCGGACATTACGTTGCGGATCGTCGCTGGACTCAAGCCATCTTTATTGTGGCGCGAAAGCGTGCGCGAGCCTACCGGTTCACCTGTGGAGATATACGTCTCCACAATGGCCGTAAGAATTTCCCGCTCACGCGGGCCGATTTGTCCCGGGTTTGGCATGTTACAGACTTACTAAGAGTTTTGTTTCCAATAACTTGGCAGAAATTTTGTGAACTCCTGCTAGTTAGATTTTAAGGATGTTAGTGGGCTATTGTCAAGGTAGCAGTTGGGCAGGGAGAGTGCTAAAAACCCGGCTTCTGGTATTTGGCTCTTAGCTCTTGGCTTGAGGCTTACCAGTCAGCACTTTGCAGAGAGCCGCACGATTTCTTGGACGGATTTTTCCGTCAAAATTCAACGGGGACTTCAGTATTGGAATCACCAACTGCTTTGAACCACGACACAAAGCCAAAGGCCAAGAGCTAAAAGCCAAGAGCCAAGGCGGCCTCGGCCGCCCTACTGCACCTGAATCACGTCTCCGTGCGCGCTGCTGCTCTTGACCTCAGCCAGCCGCATCAGCACCTGCTTGGCGAAATCGTAGAGCGATTTGGCATGAGGATCATTCTCGCCAGCCAGCGCCGGAGGCTGGCCGGCATCGCCGCCTTTGCGGATCTCAGGATCAAGCTCAATCGATCCCAGGAAAGGTACGCCGAACTGCTGCGCCGTGCGTTCCACTCCACCTTTGGAGAAGATATCGATTTCCTGGTGGCAATGCGGGCAGAGGAAGTGGCTCATGTTCTCCACCAGCCCCAGCACGTCAACGCGCGCAGTCCGGAACATCTCAATGGCCTTGCGTCCGTCCTGGAGCGACACGTCCGACGGCGTCGATACCACCACCGCGCCCGTAAGCGGCACGGTCTGGAAGAGCGAAATCACAACATCGCCGGTGCCCGGAGGCAGGTCAACGACCAGGTAATCCAGTTCGCCCCACACCACCTGTTGTAAAAACTGCCGGATGATCTGATGCAGCATGGGCCCGCGCCACACGATCGGCTTGTCGCCGGGATTGAGAAATCCTACGGAGATGATCTTCACCCCGTAATTCTGGAGCGGCTCAATGAGGTTCTCATTCAGCACTCGCGGCTGTTGGCTGGTATGCATCATGAGTGGAACGTTGGGACCGTAAACGTCGGCGTCCAGCAGGCCTGTCTTGTAGCCCATTTTGGCCAGTGCCACGGCCAGATTCACGGCAATAGTGGTCTTTCCCACGCCGCCCTTGCCTGATCCGACTGCGATGATGTTGCTGACTCCCGGCAGCGGGAATGGTCCCTGCTGCTGGGCTCCGTGCTGATGTCCATGAGCCATAGGTATGACTTGATTATACGGGATGCGACTTGATCGGGTGATCGCCGTGATCGCGCGTCATCGCCGTGATCGGTGTGTCCAGATGATTAGAAATTAGTTAGAAACCCAAATTGCCGCACACCTTGGGGCAGTTCTATCGAGAACTCTCCCAGTTCCGAAGTGATTTCGGCGATCACATGGATTCCGGCGATCTCCAATTACCCAATCTCCTTTGCGGCCTTCCGCCGTGCTGCTTCTTCCGTCCGCAACTCACGACGCCTTCCCGCATCTTCATACCGCCGCTTGTCCTCGTCGGTTTCAGGGATTAAACGCGGAACCGGCTTGCGGTGGCCATGTTCGTCCACGGCCACAAACGTCAAATAAGCCGATGCCACGTGCCGCGTGTTGCCGGAGATATAGTTTTCCACCCAGCACTTCACGCCGACTTCCATCGACGTATTGAACGCGCGGTTTACTGAAGACTTGAGGATCAGCAGATCGCCGATTTTTACTGGCAAGCGGAAATCAATATGGTCCATTGAAGCTGTGACTACGTGGCTGTGCGAATGCCTG
>DASXIL010000210.1:0-2580 GCA_036497985.1 Candidatus Angelobacter sp.
CCGGATGGGTACTACTCGATGGGACAGATTTACCGCAAGATCAAGCCCGCTGCGATCCTCGATATCGGAGCTCATCATGGCTATACGGTGGATAAGCTGCTGGACTACGCGCCCGGAGCTAAAGTTCACGCCTTTGAACCTACCCCGCAAAGCGCGGCCATCCTCCGCCAACGCATGAGCAAGCGACCCAATGTGCACGTGCACGAGATGGCGCTCGGGGATAAGACCGGAATGACCCGCTTTCATTTGAATGTGGGCGAGCAGACCAATTCGTTGCTGGATAACGTCACGCAATCGCCATTCGGACAGGTTCAGGAGCATCTCGCCGAAATTCAGGTGCAGGCGATGACGCTGGATGATTGGGCTGAAAAATTCGAGCCACAAGGGATGCTGCTGCTCAAGGCGGACATCCAGGGCGCCGAGCGGCTGCTGGTCGTGGGTGGAAAGAAAACTTTTGCCCAGCGCGTTGCGGCGTTTTACACGGAAATTTGCATTTTGCCGCAATACGAGAGCCAAGCCACATTCTGCGAGATGAACCGCATCATGGTGGAGCAACTGGGGTTTGCGCTTTACGACATCTATCCGTGCCAGAAAGCTAGTCGCGGTGGAGCAGCAGGGTTTACGGACGTAATGTGGGTGAAGCCATCAGTGCTTCCACTGGAGGAGTAAAATGGATGTTGACGGTTTCAGCCAGTTCGGCCGGGATCTTTTTATTGGTCGCAGGCAAGAAGACGCGGCAGACGCGCGGCTACGTAAATCAAATCGCTGCTCAGATCATTTTACAGAACTATCTCGACAGCCGTGCGCAGTAAAAAAGCAGCAGGAGGCTTCTTTACCAAGAACCTCGGGAGTTTTTCGAAATACGCAGCGACCGGATCGTTCATTGTTGAAAGAGGGCTATCGCTACAGCTGGCGCATGCCGCTCATCGTCTCAAGCGAACCGTTTGAATGAAGCTATGCCACAAGGGGAAACAAAGGGCGCGACGTGACGGCGCGGCGTCACTGACTCAGCCGACCAGCCACCACCTGCATTGGCCCGGCGTTCGCTGGAACAACAGTTGCCAGCTGCGGCAGTTGTCGAAACCGCCCCGTGGCCCATATCTCAGCAAGTCGGACAAAAAAGTATGCAAATATGACGGGCCAGAGCACCAGCATGCTAATATCCCGGCCGAGGTTGAAGGTAAGACCGAGGCCAAGCATGAACAACGCCAGGCGCACGAGCGATTTCCTTTGTTCCCACCAGCGGATCAGCAGACCAGTCCAAAGGGACATAAGAATCCCGGCTGCGACCGGACCAAAGATTTGGCCAAAGTTCAAGACGCCGCCGCCGATCATTCCAGCGGCAACGGTGGTGTTCACACCGAGCTCGCCCTCCTCGCTGTCATCGCTCTCAAATCCGCGCCACTTCGCGTAGTCAATTCCGAGCAATGGCTTTGAAGGCCAGATCATACGCGGAATGAAATTAAGTAGCTCGTTGAGATATCTTGCGCCATAGGCCGGAGACGCACCACCGGTTTCGAGATAAGTATTCACGAAGCAAAGCTCCTGAATCATGTTCAGGCCGGTTGTTCGCTCATCTTCACCCAAGAGCTCATACGGATTCTCACTGGCCAGCACCTGTCTGAAGCCACCGAGGCGAAATACCTGCACAAACTTGAAACTCTCTTTTAAGCAGAAGAACGCAACCGCCAGAATGGCCAGTTTTAGAATCAGCAGATGACGCCCATAAAACAGATATGTCAGGATAAAAGGCAGCAGCGCCGCGAGAAAATGGCTACGCGCTCCCGCGAAAAAGAAATACGGGAGGGTAATGGCAAACATTGCGCCTGCGAGCAACCGCCAGGCAATACTGCGCTGGAAAAATACCAGGACGCCTAGAAACGCTGTTACGGCATTAAACAGATAACCTGCGAAGGAGATCAGAAATCCGCTCGCCCCAGTCTCCACTGCACCACGCCCCCACATCGTCGCGCCAGCGCGGCCATCCAGCGGAAATACAGCGCCCATCACATCACCGCCCATTCGAGCGATGCCGATAACAAAGAGCAGAAACCAAAGTGCCCCGGCGGCGATCAAAATCTGCTCAGGACTAACACGGGTATCAAAAACTCCCGAACTGCGCCGACGGACAATCCAACGTGTTGCAGCGGGTGCGAACACGCGAAATCCGATTAAGAACAATATTACCTGCCCATAACTTTGGCCTAATGAGGAGGAAGGCAGAGAATCATACTGCTCCGGGTTTATAAACGGATCGACGAAATACCATGCGAATACCGTTACGTACACTCCGACCGTGATGCCAAAGCTATCCCGGTTCAGCAGCTTTATGCAGCTTTCTGCCGTCAATACCACCAACACGACGGCAGCGAGATAGACAGTTAGTTCATGACTGACCGTCGACTGGAAGAAAACTTCAAAAAAAGTAGAAGTTGAAAGAATCATCATCACGAGGAATTGCTACAGAATTGCGCCCAGGCGCTGCAGCTGGTTGGCAAGCGCTTTGATTGTGAACTTATCACGCACACCTGACGCGGGCGCAAGCTTTTCCAGCCGGTCCGGGCTCGCGATGCAGTCGCG
>DASXIL010000211.1:0-3282 GCA_036497985.1 Candidatus Angelobacter sp.
CTGCGCAAGGCACGGCGCACAACGGAAAGCAAATCGGGAACTTCAAAAGGTTTTACCAGACAGAATATCTTCGTCGAGTCCACAAAAGCGCGCAAGCCCGGGTCTGATACATCGGAAAGAACAAACACGGTACGCGGCACCAGTTCCGGACGATTTTGCTGCAACCACTGGAATACCTGTTCGCTTGACCATGTTCCTGGAATCTTGCTGTCGAGCAGCAGGATATCGAAGTCTTCATTCTTCAGGCTCTCTACCGCTTCAGCTCCTGAGGAAACCGTTGCAACTTGCAAGCCCGCAGCGCTAAGAACTTCGCGCTCGAAATCACGCACTGCTTCTTCATCGTCCACCAGCAGAACATTGCCTTCAAGCCGCGATTCTCGCCGCGCCACAATGCGTTCGCGCTCTGTCACCGGCTTCTCGCCTACGGCAACCGGCAACCGCACTTGCAGCAGCGCGCCTCCGGCAGGATGGTTCTGCGCGGAAATCTCGCCGCCGTGTTCCTTCACAATCCCATAACATATGCTTAAGCCCAGTCCAGTCCCTTTACCGACGCGCTTGGTGGTGTAGAACGGATCAAAAACATGCTTCGGATCGTAAATTCCAGGTCCTGAATCATGGAATGAAGTAACCACGCTTCCGTTCTCCGTGGCGATGCTCACACGCAACCGGCCTCCGCGCCCGCTTTCCATCATGGCGTCGGCCGCATTATTGATGATATTGAGATAGACCTGCTCAAGCTGATGTGGATCAGCCACCACCGAGGGCAGCACGGCTTCAAATTCCCGTTCCACCCCAATGTTATTGACTTTTAGATCGTAGTCGCGAAGCGCGATGGTGTCTTCGATGACGCTGCGCAAGTCTACATGCGTGCGCTGAGGCTTATGCTGGCGCGCAAACGACAGCAGGTTCTGCACAATCCTCTGGGTCCTCTGCGCTTGTTTGCGCAGCTTCTGGACAAACTCTCCTATTCGCGGTTCCAGTTTTTCGCTTTCCAGCAACTGCGTGTATCCAAGGATAGCGGTCAGCGGATTGTTCAACTCGTGGGCCACGCCTGAAATCAGTTGTCCTACGGCGGACATCTTTTCGCTTTGCAGCAATTGTTCCTGCGTCCGGCGCAGGTCTTCATAAGCTTGTCTGGTCTCGTTATAAAGCTGGACTTTTTCAATCGTGGTGGCTAGCTGGCGGCCCACGGCAATCATCACACCTTGCTCAGACCGCGAGAATTCGCGAAGAGCGCGACTGCTGGTGGCCAGCACCCCCAAAATTCTGTCTTTGCGCCACAAGACTACCCAAAGCCATGAACACAGGCCTTCCATCTCCACCGCTCTTTGCAGCACTTCCGGTAGGCGCGGCAGGTCCTGTTGATCGATTATCTCCGCGTGTTTGGCTTTTACTGAATCGATGAATGCCGGCGGAAGCGCAACGTTTTCACTTTCCACCGCCCATGTGGTGCGATGTCCGTAGGAAGATTTCTTGGTGAGAGTGTTCGTTTCCTCATCGAACAGGTAAACGGCAGCAGTGTCCGTGGAAAATAGCTCGACCATCTGCAGCATGATTAGTTGCAGAATTTCGTCCAGATCAAACGACTGGTTAAAGGTGACCGCGATATTATTCAGCACATACAATTCGCGATTGCGCCGCCGGATTTCGTCTTCCGCGCGCTTCATTTCCGTTACATCAAGCACCACGCCCTGGTATCGCTCAATCTTGCCGCTGGGAGCTCGCGTGGCAAAACTGCTCTCAATCACATGGATCTTGCGTCCATCTTTGCAGCGCAGCAGGATCTCAAAGTTTCTTACAAAGCCTTGCCGTGAAATTTCACTCAGGAATTTTTTTCGGTCCTCAGTGTCCACGTAAACGGATTGCGCCACATCCAGTTTGAGGATTTCTTCTTTGCTGTCATAGCCCAGCATGTGTACAAAGGCTTCATTGCAATCCAGTATGTTCCCTTCAGGAGTGGAAACGAATACGCCCTCATGCATATGGTTAAAGAGCGAGGTAAAGCGCTCTTCAGCGGCCTTTGACTCTGTGATGTCCTTAATCACGTGCACTGTGCCGACGCGGGAGTGGCCCTCACCGGTATACGCCGATGTGGAAACCACGGAATAGCCGCCAAAACACGGGTCTTCTTCGCCTGCACAGTCGGCATGTGCACAGTAAGGGCATCCGCTCCAGTTCGTGGCTGCGCCCGGCAATACCTGTTCGCAAAAGCTGTGCACCACTTCTTCCCGTGCGCGCTGGATTCGTCCCAGCAGCGCGCCGTTGGCCCGCAGAATCCGGTAATTCATGTCATGGACGAGAATGCAGTCCGGAATAGAGTCAAACGTGCTTGCCCACTCATTGCGTGAATGCACCAGTTGCTGCAGCAGTTGGCGATTTTCCGCCGCCATCCCAAGCTGTTTACCGGCTACTTTGAGAAACTTCTTTTCTGAGACCGTATATTCACGAAAGCGGGGCATACCCAGAACAAACATGCCAACGGGCGAATTCTTCCCTTCCACTGGAACGAGCAACAGATGATGGATACCTTCGCCGGCCAGGGCCTTCGCGATACCCGCTATCGACTCAGACGCGCGTACTACACAAACCTCACCCTCACGCAATGCAAAGCCGCTCACGCCTCGGCTCGTGTCAACAGTTGTAACTGTGTCAACAAAAGCTTGTGAGAGTCCGCGGTGGGCCGCCAATTCCAACTTATCGCCGCCCAGGGTACGGAACCATGCGGCTTTGGCTCGCGTAAGCCTTCTGAGTTCTTCCAGAATGGTCCCAACCGTCGGATCGAATTCACGCGAGTCGGAAATCTGATGCGTGATGGTATTCAGCGCGTCCAGGCGCTGCACCTGGGTCCGTGAATCTTCCAGCACAATGGTCATCATGCCGAGCCCCAGGAGCAGGTCCACTATCAGGTCGGTGCCCACGATTTGATGGACGTGGCCAACCCTATCGAGATGCAGCAGCACCAGCATCGCTGCCAGCAGCCACCGCCCCATGTTCGTCCTGCCCCAGGCAAAACGGACAAGCTGTATTGATGCCATGATGGTTACGAACGAGCAGAGAACGAAGGCTGCGTAGTGCAGTGCTGGGTATGGCCGCCACAGACAGTAACCAATTTCCAGCGGCAGTGCCACGTTCAGTGCAATCACAGCTGGCAGCAACAGCTTTTGGTGCGAAACGTAGAAGAAGACTGATGTGGCAAAAAGCCCAACAGCAACCACATATGTACCGTAACCCAGGGCAGCCCACGTCTGCGCCTGAGGTTGAGAGGCGCTCATGGCCAGAAAG
>DASXIL010000212.1:0-4150 GCA_036497985.1 Candidatus Angelobacter sp.
CGGATTCCTGGAAGATGTGCCGGTCGGGGCAAAACTGAAATAAAAGGTCCTGCTGGTCGTGAATCTTTAGCTTGATTTTGATTCGGGCTTTTACTTATTGCAATCACTGTGCAGCGATGATACGAATGTCGCTGCATGGCCTCTTCTAGTACACAGTTTGAACTTGAAATTATTCCTTCAACCCAGATCCCATCTGTCAGCAATGCGCATCGATGGGTCGACCTGGGCCTCATCCTTACTGTTGTATTTGCCGATCACATTCTGGGAAGTATTTACCTCGCATTTCATCCTTCAGCCCCGAGTTACTCGAACCTGCGGCTGATTACTGGTATCTTTCATGAAATTATCGGGCTGTTGCTTTTTCTAGTCCTTTTCAAACGCCAGGGACGGCGTCTCCAAGATATTGGGCTTAGTTTTCAATGGATGGATTTGCCAAAAGCCTTGGGGTTGGCAGTGGCAGTTGTTATAGTTATGAGGATCATTGGGCTCGTGGTCACTTATGGTTGGTTTGTTATAACTCTCAGCTTCCCACAGTGGCCTGACACACGGGCAATGTTCTCAGCTTCGTCATTGTGGCTTTTCCTACCGTTTTTGCTCCTGAACCCTTTTTTTGAAGAAATACTGGTACGAGGCTACTTAATGACGGAACTAATCGATATTCGAAAATCCGTCTTGCTTGCCACCGTTGCTAGCATCGTGGTCCAAACGAGTTACCACCTCTACTATGGTGTTGCAGGCGCAATCGTCGTGGGGAGCGGATTGACGGTTTTCGCCATCTATTTCGCAAAATCCCGGCGGCTTATGCCGGTCATACTGGCACACATGCTTTGGGACTCCACGGCTCTCTTCGGTTTCCTGCATCGTTAGTAGAATCAGCGCGGAAACGCGGGCAAAGGCGGCGCTGTGGTTTTTGGCACTGCCGTTCGCGTCCCGTTGAGCACCATCGCCAGAAATGTGTAGTAACCGTTCACTCCGATCAAGTCAATGATTCCCTGCTCTCCGAACTTTGTCTGCACCCGTGCATACGTTGCATCGCTTACGCTTTGGTTCTGATGCAGCTCGGTGCAGAACTCATAAATCATTTCTTCATCGGCAGACATGCCCTGTGGACGGCGGCCTTCAGCCAGCGCTTGAGTGATCTCTGTCTTCAGTCCGGCCTTTACGGCGATGGGTTCATGCACCGCCCACTCGTATCCCTGCGACCAGTGGCGGGCCGTGATCAGGATGGCAAATTCATTGAGCTGCGGCGGCAGCACGCTTTTATAGCGCAGATAATCGCCCATAGCCCTGGCGCGAAGCATTACTTCCGGACTGCGCAGCAACGGCACAAACGGACCAAACACTGGGGTCTTGCGTTCCGCGGCAAAATCCTCGGAGGCCTTTTTCTGCTCCGGTGTGAGCTTGTCCGCGGGGATCGGGGGCATGCGGTCGGCCAGAGCAGATGACACTGGCAGCGCTGCTTGTTGTGCCTGCAAAGCGCCTGTCCCGACGACCACCGCGCTGCCTACGCCGCTCCTGATGAAGTCTCTTCGTGATAGCTTCATTCTTTTCTCCTATCTTTGAATCAATGTGGTATAGCAACGATTTTCTCATGCCGCCAAACGGCAGCTGGGTTTGGATTGAACCAGCGATTGGGATCCAGCGTATCTACTGTAGAACTGGCTGGAACATCACTTTTACGATGACTGTTAGCTTAACGCCTATGACACTCTGCGATCGCATACTTGGCGCTTTGCTCATCTTGGTTGCGCTCCTGGCCCAATCCTGGTGGATGGGCCGAGCCGCCACTCTACTGAGCGTTGGCCTGATTGTTGCTTATCTGCTTTGGATCACAGGGCGCTGGCAAAACGCCCCTGCCGCCGTTCTGCCTATTTATCTGCTAGCCATCGGCGTGCAGTGCCTGCATTTTGGCGAAGAATATGTCACAGGTTTTCAGCGCCGGTTCCCCGGACTGATCGGCTATGCATGGAGCGATACACGCTTCGTAACGTTCAACTTGATCTGGCTGGCTGTGTTTGTGCTTGCTGCGTTGGGAGTTTATCGACGCTTGCCGCTCGCGTATCTGGTGGTTCTGTTCTTCGCAATAGGAGGTGGAGTGGGCAACGGCGCTGGACACCTGCTTCTGGGTGCAATGCAGGGCCGTTATTTTCCGGGATTGGCCACGGCACCACTCTGCCTTTTGCTGGGAATCATGTTGCTCGCCCGGCTATTCGGCAAGCAAGAATCGCAATAGCAGGTATGATCAAAGCATTGCTGCCAATGTACATCGATTCCCACGCCCACGTTGAGGGCCACAAATTCGATTCCGACCGGGCGGAGATGCTCGCGCGCGCCCGCGAAGCCGGCTTGGAGCGCATTCTGGCCATCGGCAGCGGCAGCGGCCCCGGCACGTACGATTGCGCCCTGAAGATCGCCGAACAGTATGACTGGATCTTCGCCAGCACGGGATTGCATCCGCATGAAGCCAGCGTGGCGACGGATGCTGACTATGCCGAGATGGCGCGGCTGGCGAAACATCCGAAACTGATTGCATGGGGCGAGATCGGTTTGGATTATTTCTACGATCACTCGCCGCGCGACGTGCAGAAAGAGGTGTTTCTTCGGCAGATGGAATTAGCTGCGGCTGCAAAACTGCCGATCATCATCCATTGCCGCCCCAGCAACAACAGCGAGAACGCGTGGGACGACACCCTTGAAATGCTCCGCGACCATTGGGCCCCCAGTGGTTTGCCGGGGATCCTGCATTGCTTTACCGGCGAATGGAAACACGCGCAAGCAGCGCTGGAGATCGGCTTCTACATCTCTTTTGCCGGCAACGTCAGCTTTCCCAAGGCGGAAAACATTCGCGAAGCCGCGAAACAGGTCCCGCTCGACCGCATGCTGATAGAGACCGACTCGCCATATCTTGCGCCAGTACCACATCGCGGCAAGCGCAATGAGCCGAGCTTTGTGGTCAACACCGCGGAAGCAATCGCGCAACTGCGCGGGATGAGCAAAGAAGAGATCGGACAACAGACTGCACAAAACTTTTATGCGCTGTTTCCGCAGACGCGCTAGGGCTTACTTTCCTACGGTAGCCTTATCGGGATCAGCTAAAGGTGTGGGCACTTTCTTGGTGCCTGCGAGTTCAGCTGCAGTCTGAGTGATGTTGCGTTTGGAAAACGGCCCAAAGAAGCCCCAGCAGCTAGCGGTAGGAGCCGATGGCTTCTTATCTGGCAACGCGGCCGGGCAATCTTTGCCATATTTTTCCTGCAACTGCGGCAGAACGGCATCGATCAGCGCCTGATCGGTCTTCCCTGCCGCCTGGGCCTTGGCTATGGCGTCGCGCAAAGTCACAAGATAATCGTGGAAGTCGCGAACATCTGCCGCGGTGGCAACATCGCCATGCCCGGAGACGAACGTTGCCGCGGGATGGTCGGCCAGCAGCTTCTCCAGCGTTTTCACCCAATCGCTCGTGGTGGCATCGATCAAATTGGGCAGATGCTTCTGCCAAACCAGGTCGCCGGCAAAAACTACGTCGGCGTCCGGCACGGTCACCACGGAGTCGCCGCCGGTATGGCCAAGCATGTAGCGGACCTGAATCTGCCGCGTGCCCAGATAAATATCGACGGCATCACTGTAAGTCTCGTCCGGCAACACCAGGGCCTCGACCATGGCTTTTTGTTCCGGCTTGGGATTGGCGCCAAAGAACTTCAGGTTTTCTGTACGCAGCCAGCCGCGCAGGTTGCGTTGCGCCAGGATCGTCGCACCGGCTTGGGCAACACAGCATTTCCGCCGGTGTGGTCCAGGTGGTAATGCGTGTTCACAACAAATCGAATCGGCAGGTTCGTGATCTTGCGGATTTCAGCCAGCAGATCCCGCGCCGGCGCAACATCTTCAAACGTATCGACCACCACCACGCCGTTGCTGCCGATAATAAATCCGGCATTGCTGCCGGCTTTTCCGCCGTCAGCGCCAATAGCGGCATAAATACCCTCGCCGACTTTCTTCACGGTAAAATCGGCGGAGTCCGCGAAAACCGCGACCGAGTAAAACGAAAAAAGAGCCAATAAAAGAACAGCTGTTCTGGTGCGCATGCGGAGGATAGTAACATCCCTCGCCGTGCAAAAACAGATTTGTTACGATGGGGTTGCGGCCCCAACGGCAACTT
>DASXIL010000213.1:0-5142 GCA_036497985.1 Candidatus Angelobacter sp.
GACCGCCTGGCTGCTGTGGGACGGCTGGCCGCCGGCATCGCCCATGAAATCCGCAATCCGCTAGCCTCAATCGCGGGTTCCATCAACGTGCTGGCTGACGTGACTCCGTTCAACGAAGAACAGAAAACTCTGGTCAACATCATCACTCGCGAGTCCACTCGGCTCAACGCCATCATTTCTGATTTTCTGGTTTATTCTCGCGAAAAAAGTTTCAAGTTTTCGCGCATGGACCTGATTCCGCTCATTGAAGATGCGCTGGTGCTTCTGGGCAATCGGTCGCAAACGAAAGATCTCACAATCGTGCGCGACTATGCCTTGCCCAATGCGTATGCCGCCGTTGATGCTGACAGAATCAAGCAGGTGCTGTGGAACCTGCTGGAAAACGCTGTGCGCGCCATGCACGGCAAGGGGACTATCACGGTCTCTGTGCGCGCTGCAGGCGATTTTCTGCGCATCGGAATCCGTGATACCGGCCCGGGCATTGCCCCAAACCTGACTGAGAAAATATTTGAGCCTTTCCAGTCTCAATTTGAAGGCGGCACCGGCCTTGGATTGGCCATCGTTTACCAGATCGTGCAGGCCCATGGGGCCAGGATTTTTGCCCAATCAACTTTGGGCAGTGGAGCGGAGTTTATTTTGGAAATCCTTCATGCCAGGGCCGCCGCGGTTGACCCGGATGATGTCCCGCTGAACCAGGAGGTCTCACATGGCTAGCATACTTGTCTGTGATGACCAGCGCTCGATTTGTGAAATGCTGGATATTTCGCTGCGCAAAGAGGGCCATCGTGTTGAGACCGTGAACGGCGGTGAAGCGGCAAAAAAGAAACTTAGCTCCGCCAATTATGAGCTCCTGATCACCGATATCAAGATGCCGCAGACCGACGGTATTGAAGTGCTGCGTTTTGCCCGCCAGTCGTCGCCGGAAACTTCCGTTATTCTTATAACAGCTGTTGAGGATTATGAAGCCGCCGTGCAGGCTGTCAAAGGCGGGGCGTTTGACTATATTCATAAAGGCCCCGGCCTGCTGGAAGAGCTAAAACTCGCCGTGGGGCGCGCCCTGGAAACACTGGTGCTTCAGCGGGAAAACTTTGCTTTCAAGCGCGATGCCGCAAGCCGCAACTCGCTCGATAACTTTATCGGCAGCAGTCCGGTCATCGAAAAACTGAAAGCCACCATTCGTACCGTTGCGCCCACTGCAAGCACTGTGCTGATCTATGGTGAAAGCGGCACGGGCAAAGAGCTGGTGGCGCGTGCCGTGCATGCCTGCTCCACCCGGGCCTCTGAGCCGTTTGTCTCTATCAACTGCGGGGCGTTTCCAGAAACGCTGCTGGAAAGCGAGCTCTTTGGATACGTAAAAGGCGCTTTCACCGGCGCCAGCCAGAATAAGCGCGGCCTTTTTGAAGTGGCAAGCGGCGGGACCATCTTCCTCGATGAAATCGGCGAGATGAGCCTTTCCATGCAGGTCAAGTTGCTGCGTGTGCTGCAGGAACGTACCATTCGACCCGTGGGCGGCACGCAGGAGACGCCTGTGGATGTGCGTGTGATCGCCGCTACAAATCGTGATCTGCAAGAGATGATTGCCAACGGCACGTTCCGTGAAGATCTTTATTATCGCGTAAGCGTAATTCCTATCCAGGTGCCGGCCCTGCGTGAGCGGCGTGACGACATCGAACTGCTTGCCAACCACTTCCTCAAAAAATATTCTGCCGCCGCGCAAAAGAGCATCTTGCGTATCTCCCAGGAATCGCTCGACGCGCTCAAGGCATTTGAATGGCCCGGCAACGTGCGTCAGCTGGAGAACACCATTGAGCGCGCGGTGGCCATGGAAACCGGAAACGAACTGAGGATTGACCTTGAGGCTGACCGTCCGCGTGCCCGCGCCGTAGCCGCCTCCAGCAACGGCCACAGCAGTACAGATGTTCCCAGCGATGGAATTGATTTTGAGAAATACGTCGCCGGCATCGAACGTTCGCTGATTGAATCGGCCCTGCAACAATCCGGAGGCGTACAGATTCGCGCTGCTGAGTTGTTGAAGGTGTCCTATCGATCGTTCAGGCATTTGCTGAAGAAGTACGATATCTAGCTTTGTTCTTTTGTCCCGAACGGAGTGAGGGAACCCTATTGTTGCGAAGAAGTCGCCTTTGCTGATTAGCCGTAAGTAAATTTATCGGCCTTCAACAAATATCCGATAAGGCTTCTCTGCGACCTCGGCGTTCTCTGCGGTTGAATGACTTGATTCGTGTTCATTCGCGAAATTCGCGGCAACTTGTTCCTGATCTGCGTCCATCAGCGAAAATCTGCGGCGCTTGTTCTTTTGCTGGCTGCTGACTGCTACGGATTCTTCGGCTTTGGCCGTGCATAGTTGTCCATCTCAGCGGTCCATTTTAGGAAGCGGCGCAGCTGTTTTCTCTCCCGCACCATGAATCCCCAGAACTCCACAAAGCCGATCTTGTCCATCTTCAGGCCGGAATAGGTTTCCATGCGCCAGCGCAGATAGGGGCTGCGCCATGGAGCAAGGCGATGTCCACGGGTTGAGTTCCAGAAAAACTTCAAGAGTTCGCGCATGTGGATTTCAGTATAGACAACCGGGCATTCTTGCAGCTATAGAGCAGCACTAATCTGTGGGTCGGGTTTCCAGGTGGCCGAAGACAGGCCGGAACCGGTCTTGGCGCTTCCCAGAAGCCTGTCTCCGGATAACTTCTGTATGGCCGACTAACCACCAAGGTAAAGGTGTTGTCGTGACAATAACGGCGATTTTTCAATAAGAGATGAAAAGATGCCTTCCAGATGGGCGGCCGTAACGAATCGTAGTCACTGTGAGTGTTCGCTGGCCGGCTTTAACCCTTCCGAGGATTTCGAGAAGAAATAAGTTAACGCCCCAGCCACCAGAAATGAACCTGCCGATGAAATGGCAGTCAAATCGCGCTCGAGATCATCAATCGAATCCTGAGAGCTAAGCACAAAACCAACGGTGCGACCAACTAAAAGAAGATTCCAAACCGAGGATAAGGATGCTGCCAGCCAGAAAATGCCAGACGCCCTCCGTCCAGTCGTTGCCTTGCCACGAAGGTGGACAAACGTTCCAGCAAGAATCACCGCGAAATGCACGGAGTAAATTTCGAACAGTTTTATCAGAAAACTGGTTACGTCTGGCCAGTAGATTGTCTTTTGCCAAATGCAATAAAAGACAGCAAAAATTTGAACGACTAAACTTCCTACAAATATTGCCGCTATCGAAATCCGCGCATACGCAAGAGTCATTCTGATTTGGCTCCCGCGTTCTCTAATTCGGCCATGAGCTTGTTCACGAACTGTTCCGCCACCTTAATTAGGCTGCTGCCGGGATCGTGGAAGGTGGGTGACTTGGCCCGGCTTTCCCTCGCAGTAAACTGGAGATGAAAGTAAAACTTGCCATCTCGTAAGCTGAACGGATGTGAGATTAATACAGCGATCTCACCCTTGAGGTTCGGATCGTCAAGAACATCAAGATGCTGGAATTGAGTCTTATAATAGTCGATCCCGTCCCTCTCTTCAGCGTCGATACCTTCTGGGAAGTATTTCACAAGAATCTTCGTTATGCTGGCGTGGAATAAATTACTAGGCTTTGCCCACATGCCTTCCCGCACAGAATGCGGGAAGTCAGCGTCGTTCGGAAATCGGACCGTAGAAGGACCGCCAAACACCATTTCGTCGTGGAGCGGGATCGTCGCAACGATTTTTCCCTGGGGCGATTCTCGAAATTCAATATCGCTTTCGGCCACGAAGTATGCCAAATTCCCCTTAGCTGGAACATCGCCAATACCTCGAATGTAGATTGAGCTGCGCCCGTCAAAAGCGTACTGATACTCAACAAGGCGCACTGGATTGGTCGAACTTTCGTTCTGCATCACAGTCACATGCAGCACTTTTATTTCGTATCCAGATCCGCGAATCACATGCGGTTCCTGGATATTGCCAGCTGGGCCTACTAATAACAGTTTGGGAACCCAAAAAACAAGCCAGGCTATAGAAGCCAATGTGAGTGATGTGCTCATAAGCTCTCTTTCTACCGCATTGGCATATTCAATCAAAAGCCCACTGCATCAGTATTGCCTCGTCGATTTGATCCCTCAGGTCGCGAGGACATCTGTCATCGATACGACATAGCGCCACGAAGTCCCGGAATTCTTCAGGATCTACGAATGCGGCAACCAGCACTCCTGCGAGTTCCTTGTCGGTAACCGACCAAGCTCGAACGGTGTATCGACCAACCTCAAAAAGTTTATCTGGCGGCAATGGATGCGCTTTGATACCTGCATTGTTGTTTTCTTCAGCAAGAAGAGATCGGCATGGCCACGGATCGAAGTATGCAAACAAGTGTGTGGATGAGTCAGAATCGAGCAGCAAGATGGAATGCCCTGTATGGCCTAACTTGTCATAATAAAGAGTTTGCACGCTCTTGTGATATTTCAGATGACCATAGCGCATTCGTTCGAAATGAACATTCAGAAATTCCAGGATCACGTTTGCGCTCAAGAACAATTTGCGTTCTCGGGCAATCTGTGAAGTGAACTCTTGGGGGACAGTTTCATTGATGAGAGTCATACTCGGAGCGCCAAAGCCGAGCTCTAGCATAAAAAAGACTTCCTCCAATGTGAGTCCCACTCCGAGTTTGCGCCACGCGCCTGACTCATATTCCTCTGCAAACTCGCGCAGTAATACGGGATCGTTCACGCCAGCAACGTTTCGGGGTGTCGCTCGGCTTGCATAGACTCTACCCACCCACATGAGGAACAGCTCTTCCCTTTCTCTGCTGGGCATGGAACTCAAAGGAATATAGTGGTCAAGGTGTCGGGGTGGTTTGCACTGCTTGTCTTCACCTGAGTTGGTAGCGCCACCGAAATGCATCACCGAATCCTCGCCGTCGGCATTTTGACTTGGGAGAACCGCCGTACCTCTTGATGGCGTGCTATCCGGCTTGGGCTGGCCAGGAGAGGCGCTGCCTGCTTGCCCTATGCAAACAGGCGAAACCATCAAGGTCAATAGCACGACAATGATTGGAATCTGACTTCTGGTTTTCATGAATCCCGTCTTGCCTGAGAATTCAGACCCTGGATCCTAATGAGCCAGCATTAAGCCTGTATACTTGACTAGTGATCTGAG
>DASXIL010000214.1:0-7962 GCA_036497985.1 Candidatus Angelobacter sp.
GAAAATCAGTGTAATCAGCGGTAGGTTTATGCGAACCGCACTTTCACGTCAGCGCGCTTGGCCAGGTGAATGCTTTCCACAAAGCGAACTTTGCCGCTGTGGCGGGTCATCACGATGGACGAAGTACGCGTGCCTTCACCAAAGAAGCGAACGCCTTTCATCAACGCGCCATCGGTGACGCCGGTGGCAGCGAAGACAAGATGCTTGCCCGGCGCCAGGTCTTTGGCGGTGTAAATTCTTTTCCTGTCCTTGATGCCCATTTTCTCAATGCGGGCTTCGAGTTCCGGCGTGTTGATGACCAGCCGCGCAAGAATTTCACCATTCAGGCAGCGCATGGCAGCGGCGGTGATCACGCCTTCGGGAGCGCCTCCGCTGCCCATAACCACATGAACGCCGGTGCCGATCACGGCCGCGGCAATGCCGGCGGAAAGATCTCCGTCTGTGATCAGGCGGATGCGCGCACCGGCACGGCGAATGTCATCGATAAGTTTTTCATGGCGCGGGCGGTCCAGCACCACCACAACAAGATCGCCAATGTCACGGCTCAGGCGTCGCGCAATAGCCTTGAGGTTTTCTTTTACCGGTGCGTCAAGATCAACGGCATCTTTGCAGGAGGGGCCAACGACGATTTTTTCCATGTAGCAATCCGGCGCGTTGAGCAGCCCGCCCTTTTCCGATGCAGCCAGCACCGTGATTGCGCCCGGTGCGCCGGTGGCGCAGAGATTGGTGCCTTCCAGCGGATCAACCGCGATGTCAACTTCCGGCAGCTTCTCGCCGTCATGCCAGCCTGCGCCCACGTGCTCGCCGATATAAAGCATTGGCGCCTGATCGCGCTCGCCTTCACCGATGACAATGGTCCCGCGCATGGGGACCGTGTCCATGGTGTTGCGCATGGCCTCAGTGGCTACGAGGTCGGCCCGGTCGCGGTCGCCTGTGCCCATGGTATGGGCTGAAGCGATGGCGGCATCTTCCACCACGCGCGCAAACTCCAGCGCCAGCTCAAATTCCATCTGGTTGGCCAGATTTCTTGGTTCAGCTTGCTTATCCGCCACGCGGGTTGTCATTTGGAATGCCTCCGATTTCTCTATCGACTACGCGCCCAACACTCCCGTTCCACCAACTTTTTAGCGGCGCTACGCTCAGGACGACAGGCTGAAATAGCACCTCGGGAAAACAAAATGCCTTTTCATCATTCTTTACGGCTCAAAACGCGCTGATGCCCGTCACGTTCTCGCCGATGATCAGCGCATGAATATCGTGCGTGCCTTCATATGTTTTTACCGACTCAAGGTTCATCATGTGGCGCATTACCGGGTAATCATCGGCAATGCCGTTAGCGCCCAGGATGTCACGCGCCATTCGCGCACACTCCAGCGCCATCCACACGTTGTTTCGCTTGGCCATGGAGATATGCTGGTGCCCAACTTTGTTTGCGTCCTTCAGGCGGCCTACTTGCAGGGCCAGAAGCTGCGCCTTGGTAATCTCGCTGATCATCCACGCCAGCTTTTCCTGGACAAGCTGATGAGATGCAATCGGCTGGTCACGGAACTGCTTGCGTACCTGGGAATATTGCAGTGCCGTGTCATAGCAGGACATGGCGGCGCCAATCGCGCCCCAGCCAATGCCATAACGCGCCTGGTTCAGGCAGCCCAGCGGGGATTTCAGGCCGTCGGAGCCGGGAAGAAGGTTTTCCAGCGGCACGCGAACATCCTGCAGTGACAGTCCGGAGGTGACCGAAGCGCGCAGCGACCACTTGCCGTGAACATCAGAGGCCTTGAAGCCGGGGCGGTTCGTTTCGACAAGGAATCCCTTGATGCGGTCTTTGTGCTCTTCAGACTTGGCCCATACGATGGCGACATCGGCGATGGAGCCGGAAGTGATCCACATCTTCTCGCCGTTGAGGACGTACTCATTGCCGGACTTTACGGCGCGGGTACGCATACCGCTGGGATTGGAGCCAAAGTCGGGCTCGGTCAGGCCGAAGCAGCCAAGCTTTTCTCCACGGGCCATGGCGGGGAGCCATTTTTCTTTTTGCGCGTCACTGCCATAGGCGTAAATCGGATACATACACAGCGCGGACTGCACGCTGACAAACGAGCGCACGCCGCTATCGCCGCGCTCCAGTTCCTGCATGACCAGGCCATACTCAACGTTGCCCATGCCGGCGCAGCCATAACCTTTCAGGCTGGCGCCAAAAAAGCCGAGATCGGCCATGGGCTTGACCAGTTCACGCGGAAAGCGGCCTTCACGGTTGCACTCTTCAATGATGGGGACAAGGTTTTCTTCGATGAAGCGACGCGCGGTGTCACGCACCAGACGCTCGTCGTCGGTGAGCAGGGAATCAAACTCGATGAAATCCACGCCCTTGAACTTAAAAACGGGCATATTCTCCTCTTTGGTTGGGGCCGATGTATTGCCGGACAAGCGGGAAGTCATACAGAGAACAAAACCCGCTCAGGGCAGACTTTCAAAGCTAGCAGAGGCAAACGGCACGGTCAAACCGCCATCTGTCAGGGTGAAATCCATCCGGCTTTCATGAGCATTTCCTGTGCAACGTCGGTTACAGGACGCCCGTCATTGATGACGACGAAATCTTCCAACCGCGCACGATCAAGGATAGCGTCCAAAGTTGTCACTCGATCAACATACTGCGCCTGTAATACCCCGGATTCGCGCGTTCCGACGCGTTGCTGCATCTCGCCCAGACTGGCTGTAAGACGGCAAACAGCAATGTTTGCTGCTGAAACCACGGTACGACATAGCTCGAACTCCGCGCGGTCCTCCATCGCTCGCGCCAGCAACAGCCGCGTGACGCCCAGAGAAGCATAGTTTTCGCAGACAGATTTAAGATTGCGGTACATAACTTCATCGTTACTGGCTGCGGACGGTAGATGCGCAAGCCCCAGCGCGTCCAGGTCAATCGCAGCGTGAACAATGTGGCGCATCGCAAGGATGTCCGACGCCTCGGCAAGGACCGCTGTCTTGCCCGCGCCCATTGAACCGGTAATGATCAGCAAAGATTCCGTAAACCGCTCCATTCCTGTTTTAATCATCTTTTATGTCGCTGCGCTCCAAACCGCTCAGCAGAGTGAGCAGACCGGGAATTGTCTTCTGCGCCAGAGACATTGAGCTCGGCGCGCAAGCCGGCCTCGCCCTTTCTAGAGCAGGACAAAATAAATGAAAACAAACGCAGTCCGACTGCTGGAAAGCCTGGGCGTGCAGTATGAGCTGCGCGAATACGAAGTTGACCCTGACGATCTGGCGGCGGAGACCGTGGCAGCCGAGATCGGAATGCCGCCGGAGCAGGTATTTAAGACGCTGCTGGTGCGCGGTGATCGACATAGTCTGTGTTTTGCCGTGGTTCCCGCCAACACTGAGCTTGATCTCAAAGCGCTGGCCGCAGCCACTGGCGACCGCAAGGTGGAACTTGTACCGGTCAAAGAGTTGCTCGGCTTGACCGGATATATTCGCGGCGGCGTAACCGTGCTGGGCGCCAAGAAAGCTTTTCCGGTGTTTGCCGATGAAACCATCCAACTATGGGACTCCATTTCCATCTCCGCCGGCGTTCGCGGGACCCAGATCATCCTGCGGCCGGAAGACTATGTGCGGGTAACGGAAGCCGTGATGGCGGACATCGCGCGCGGAAAGTAGCTTCTCGTCCCAGCCCTGGCAAAAGCCTGGCTTTCACAAGGCTGAAAACTTTTGCAACATCAAAGAGCCACGTACTACGTCGAATTAATCTTCCTAATTTCGCTTTAATCATTTTGTAAGGTAAGCACCTTATATATACTGTCTGGTCGCCCATCCCCCCACTATGGGGTTCCGGCGTGTCCGGGACCCCTTAGGAGTTTCCAATGGCCGCAGAACTGAACGAAACTGTCTGGATCACCCTGATGCACGAGATGCAAAGCTTTGTCCGGCAAAATCTGGAACAGCCGCAGGTGCAGGCTGAGCTTCGCCACCTGATTGGCCCGCCGCCACTCAAGCGCGGCGGCTACCGCCAGGAAGATAAAACTGACTTGATCCGCACCTTTGAACTGCTGGCTCCCGGCTTGCTCGTGGATTTCCTAGAGGCCAACAAGGAGATCATCAACAAATACGCGCTGCGCATATGGGCCGCCGAGCGCGAAGGCATGTTCGACGTGCACGAAAAGGTTTCGTAAAGCTGGAGCTCATCAATACGATCGCCAACCCGGTGAAGAGTTTTTCTTCCGTTTGCGCTGCTTTGTCCGATTGATAAACGCGGGGATGATTCCCCAGGCAATCGTGCCATCCAACCGGCCAACGGGAAGAAGGTTGAAAGCAGCCACCAGCAGGCTATACCCGCCAAGGATTGCTAGCACAGCGTTAACCGGAGCAAACCGAGAGTAGCCGAACACTGATACCCACAACAGGATCGGCACCGCGACCCCTAGCTGGGCAATGATTCCACCCCAGGCGATCACGCAATGATAGAACCTTGACCATGGAGTCTCATAGCGGCAGAAACAGCAGATGGGATAAAGCTCAATGCTCAACACTCGCGCACGCCGGTGCCGTGCGGCAATGGCATGGCCATATTCGTGCAAAAAGATCAGACCTAGCCAAGATGCTCCAGCGGCGAGCGTTACCCAGGGTTGGCGACGTGTGGCATAAACCATCAGTCCGGCGATAAGAAAAACCGTCCAGTGGAAATACACATCCACCCCGCGCAGGCGAAAGATCATTGTGAGGCGATCGAACCTTATCGGGTTGGGAAACTCAATCATGCGGGACATTCGACGCGTAGGATAGTCGATCTTTACCAGCTTGCAAAATAACGAATGTTCATGGCGAGCTTAACCGCTTTCCGCCGTCGACAGCCACCAACCTTTGCCTTCACACCAGCAAGTTTCGTCCGGCTTGGTCTTGCGGCGAAGTGACCGGACACTTCTCAGATCGCCGCGCTTAAACGCCTCGGCCAGCTTTTTTGCCGTGTCCTCGTCGCGCGCTCCCTGGCAGTTGATAAACATCACCGGCATCAGGAACCGAGCGCTGTAGCCATCGGGAGGAATGCGAGTAATCAGCAGCATTCCGCCTGCGCCGGGAGTTCCGCCGGGCCCATCGGGCGTGAGCGGAAAGAGAAGCCGTCCGCCGGGAAGCAGCGCGTCCAGCCATATATCGAGCGGCGCGGTTGCGCCGGCATTCACGTAAATCAGGTTGCAGGCCGGTAGCGTGCCTTCCGCGCCTGAGCGCTGATAGACCGTCACGTTCTCCATGTCCGCCAGGTTGGCTGTGGCTAACTCCGCTAGTGCCGGTTCAATCTCATAGGCAAAAACTTTTCCGCCCGGGGCCGTCAGCCGCGCCAGTATCGCCGTGTAATATCCCGTGCCTGCGCCAATGTGGATGGCCGTTTCACCCGGTTGCGGATTCAGCGCCGACAGGCTCACCGCATGCAGCACCGGCTGGCCGTTATTGATCTTGCCGGCCTCAGAAAGCGCCACCGTTAAGTCCTGATACAGAAACGCGGGATCGCTGGTGGGCGTGTTGATGTATCCACCGCCGGCAAAAATCTTCCACGGCCCGGGACCAAGAAAGCGCTCGCGCGGCGTGGCGGCAAAGGCCTCCTGGAGGCGTCCGCTGGGCACGCCCGCCTGCGCCGTAATCAAGCTGGCAAAGAATGCTCTAT
Source organism: Candidatus Angelobacter sp. (assembly GCA_036497985.1). GTDB lineage: Bacteria > Acidobacteriota > Terriglobia > Terriglobales > Acidobacteriaceae > Angelobacter. The sequence continues at coordinate 5,648 of DASXIL010000214.1, forward strand.
GCGCCTCCAGCCGTTCCACGTTTCGCTCCTTCCGCGGGCGGTGCTGGTTGCGCATCCGCTTCTTTCTCCTGGTCTTTCTTGTTGCGCACGGCGATCACCGAGCCCGCCGACTCCATCACGTTGTAACTGCCCTGCAGCCATTGCCGGACTTCGGCAAACGCCGCTGTCCATTCCCCGGCGCTCTTCAGGCGATAAGCTTTCTGTCCGTCCTCCAGGGTCTTCACGTCCATCTCAGCGGGGACCATTCGCTTCAACGTGGTGTGAATCGACGCCAGCGGGTTGGCCTTGTAATTCTCAAACGGGAAGCCCATGCGTTTGAGCGAGTCGCGGATCTCAACCGGGGTAAACCATTCTCTCCTCTCCGCGCCGGGACTTTGCGTGTCGATCGCCGCCGTTGCAAGCTCGCCTTCTTCAGTCTCCCGACGCAAAGCCTGCGCGAAACCGGTGGCGCCCGTATAGCAGGCGCGGATCGCTGTGGAAAGCCCGGCTGGACGCTTTTCAATGTGCTCAAAGATTGGTTCGTAGCGGGCGATTTGCTCCGCCGGAATCATGTTCATTGTGGCCCGGACCAGCTCCGAGAGGCGCGAAATCTCGCGGATCGATTCGTCCCTTTTGTCGATCCACTTCTGCCGCTCTTCCATCAGGTCCAGCAGCATCTGCATGTAGTTGATGGGCACGAAAGGAGCATAAGACAAATGTCTAACAAAATCAATGAAGGTCAGGAAAAAGCATGTCTTGTGATAGAGTGAGCAAAATATTCTCATGACATTTCTAGCGAGACGCCGTGGCTGAAAAGCTACCCGAAGAGTTTCTCAAGCGCATTGAAGCAGTGACCAACAAACGGGCGCGGATAGTCCTCGACCAAATCGCCAAAAGTGGCAGGATCACAACTGAGGAACTTAAGCTTCTCGGTTACGAGCACCCACCCCGGGCTCGAATGGATGCTCTGGATTTAGGTTTTACCATCGTTACAACAATGGTAAAAAATTCTGCCGGCAAGTCTATTGCTGCATATTCGTTCGATCTGACGAAGGCGTTGGGAGATAAAAGCAGGATGGGGCGTGTTGCACTGCCCAAGCGCGTGCGCGAAGTCGTGTTGGAGACAGCTGGACGCAAGTGCCAGCTGTGCGGTGGCACGCACGATTTGCAGGTGGACCACCGCGTGCCTTATCAAGTTGCCGGTGAATCGCTCAAAGATGAAAAGAATCCATATATGGTTTTGGACGGAACATGCAATCGGCGGAAGTCTTGGGTTTGTGAACACTGCACCAATTTTTTGGAACTGAAAGAGGTTGACGTCTGCCTGAGCTGCTACTGGGCATATCCCGAGGAACACACTCACGTCGCAATGGAACCCATTCGCCGGGTAGATGTAGTGTTCCAGGGTGAACAGACAAAGGTGTTTGATAAATTTCGGGAAGTTAGCAAAGCCAAAGGTAAGACTGTTGACGTTGCGCTGAAAGATTTGATAAATAAATCAGGAAAATAAAGCTGTTTGAGGGCTGAATGATTTTAGCGGAAGGTTGGTTGGAGTCGTAGCATCATAAAGGCCGGATGACAGGTAGACCGATTCAACGGTGAGGTGATCGCGCCCATTCAACGTAGCTTGACTGGATCGTCCGACCTCTAACAGTACGCGATGAGCATCCAAGTATCCCGGAAGCGGCTCACCGTACGTCTTATCCCCACATTGGCCGTCATAGCTCAGAATGTATTCAACGTGCCGGTTGTTCAGTTCCTGCAACAAGGCAATCATCTCTTCACGCCGGACGCCCTTGATGTAACGCCTGTCGCGGGTCTCACTTACCCCCTGGTACGGTGGATCCATGTAAACGAGGTCAGTACTCTTTGCATTCTTCAATACGTGGCGGAAATCACCGCAAATGACCTCGCATTTATTCTTCAGCAAGCAATGAGCGGCTTGGATTTCTTTATCCATTGTAATGGGGTGCATTCCTCGACGCCGTTTATCAGGCGACTGATTGAATTGTCCTGTGCCACTGAAGCGGACCGCATTCTTAACGCAACGAGCCAGCAGAAAAAGCAGCTTCGCAGGATCCTGTTTTTCGTTAAACTCTGCACGGATTGTGTTGAACCGCTTCGTTGGGTCGCCCTTGATTTGTGAATTCCAAAGCCTACGATAATCGGAACTCAGCTTATCCGGGTTCTCTAGAATAGCCTCCCATATATCGGTAAGCGGCTTCAGGAGATCGGCAATCTGATAACGTTCAAATAAGCTCCTTTGCGCAGCTCCGAGAGTGATTGCCGCCGACCCTGCGAAAGGCTCGATGAGGCGGGTAAATCTACCCCGTGGG
>DASXIL010000215.1:0-2545 GCA_036497985.1 Candidatus Angelobacter sp.
GTATTTGTGTTCCGCGGGGAATTGGAATGATGGTGGGCCTGCTTGGTATTTTCAAAGCCGGCGCTGCCTATCTTCCGCTTGATCCTGACTATCCCAAAGCCAGAATCGCCTTCATGCTACAGGACGCTCAGGCAAAAATTCTGGTTACTGAGGAATGCCTGGCGCAGCACCTTCCTGATTTCACCGGCACACGCGTTTATCTTGACACCGAAAAAGACAATCTGGCCCAAGAAAGTTCGGAAAACCCTCCGAGAGTAGTTGGTCCGACGAACCTGGCATATGTGATCTATACCTCAGGGTCAACCGGCAGGCCTAAAGGCATCATGATTGAACATGGCAACCTGGCCAATTACGTTGGCTGGGCCAGTGAATTTATGTTCGATCAGACAGTGGAGGTCGTTCCTGCCGTTCAAAGCCTGATCTTTGATGGATCGCTTAAACAACTTTTCGCCCCGCTTCTGCGCGGCCTTGCAATCTGGATTCTAGGACAGAATGAGGTCGCGGAACCTGTATCGCTCATCCACAGCTTAAGCGGCCATAAGGACCTCAGGTTCAGCGTCGTCCCATCTTTATGGAAAGCGATGGTGGATGTTCTCGAGTCCGGTCAGGCTGAGCTTGCTCCCGGGACGATCACGCGCGCCTTTGTCGGCGGAGAGGAACTGCCGAAGAGTGTAGCCGATCGTTCGTTTGCCCTGCTGCCGGAGTTATTGTTGTGGAACTTGTATGGCCCAAGCGAGATCACTGCCACAGCCACGTCTGTTCAACTTCATCCGGATGATCGGATCACGATTGGCCGTCCTATTGCCGGTAAAAAGCTTCATATTCTGAATCCACATCTGCAGCCGGTTCCCATTGGCGTCGCCGGAGAAGTTTTCATCGGACGCGAAGGATTGGCCCGCGGTTATATTGGGCGGCCGGACCTGACGGCAGAAAGTTTTGTTCCTGATCCGTTCAGCGACGAGCCCGGCGCAAGGCTCTACCGCACCAGAGACCGCGCCCGCTATCTTTCCGACGGCAGAATTGAATTCCTAGGCCGCCTGGATCATCAGGTGAAAATACGGGGATTCAGGATTGAACTCGGGGAAATCGAATCAGCGCTTCGCGAGCATCCGGCCGTGAAAGAAGCTGTGGCGGCAATGAAAAGCGCTAATGACGAAAAATATATCGCCGCTTACGTAGTGCCGGAATCTGGGTCCGCTCCGACCGCAGCCGAATTGCGAGCATTTTTGAAGCAGAGATTGCCTGAATATATGGCGCCTTCCACCTTTGTACTGCTGGATCAATTGCCGCTCACGGCCACGGGCAAGCTGGACCGGGCCGCTTTGCCAGAACCGGACCGCCAGCGTCGCGAGCATGAGAGTGCTTTTGTAAACCCGCGCAATGCAGTGGAAGAAACGCTCGTGGAAATCTTTGCTGAAGTCCTTGGCGTTGAGAGGGTCAGCATTCATGACAACTTCTTCGAGTTTGGTGGACACTCTCTGCTGGCCACGCGAGCAGTAACTCGCATCCGCAAGATGTTCAATATCGGCCTTCCTTTGCGCTGCTTCTTTGAAAATCCCACGGTGGCGGAAATCGCGGAGTTTCTCAAAAGCCATGAGCCCGTGCCGGGCCGGATGGAAGAAATGATGGTGTTGTTGCGCAAGATTGAAAGCCTTTCAACAGACGACCTGGAAGAACTCCTTCGTCGCAAGAAAGCAAAAGAAGCGGGATGAAATTATTGCAACATCCTCAGAAAACAACATTTAACCAAGCTAAAAAGGAGAAATTACAGTGACTGATGCTCTTGAATCAATGCTCGCTCAAATCACAAGCACTCCGGCAGTTAACAATGTCTTCTATCGCGAATGGACCTCACGGCGGTTCAGCATCGAAGAACTACAACTTTTTGCCAGAAATTATGGCGCATTCGTCCGCGCGTTCCCGGATGCTCTGGCTATCCTGCTCGCAACCACCGACGATCTTGAAGCAAAAACAGAATACGCGAAGACCCTCTATTCCGAAATGGGGTATGGAAACCCGGCCAAGGTCCACAGCGTCCTGCTCGACACTTTTCTGGCGGAGCTTGCCCGCAAGATGGGACATGAGCACAAGCTCGACCGAGTGGTCCTGAACAAAGATATCGAATTGCTTCCCACCACCAGGGCCTTCATTGAAGGTGAGCAGCAGCTTTATGGTGATGCCCAGATGTCGTTCGGCGCTCAATTGGCGCTCGAGTGGCAAGCCTACACCATGCTGCGCAAACTGTATGACGGCGCCCGCAACTATCTGGACTTGTGGTCTAACCCTGACGAATTCCATGAAGCCTGCGAATATTTTTACGCTCACATTGGGGCTGCAGAAAAAGACCATAAAGATGAATCCCTTCACGCAGTGAAGCGTTACGCAGTTGATGAGGAGAGCCTTGCCAAGATCAAGGAGGGCTACCTTCGCCATTTAGATCTTCTATTTAATTTCTGGAAAGGTCTGCATGAGGAGATTGCCAGGCTGCCTGCCAAATCCAGTGCAGCAGCTTAAGAACTGGAAATATGGAAGATCAAACGCGCTC
>DASXIL010000216.1:0-3125 GCA_036497985.1 Candidatus Angelobacter sp.
TGCCGGGTAAACTCAATCCCTTTCTGCTGGATAAGCACATCGACGTTGTTCTTATAGAAAGGCGCGCGAAAAGAATTGGCGTGTGCCGATTGACGCCATTGCTGATGCGTTTCAGCGTGGCATGTAGCGCAATAACTTGCCGGAGGGAACTGGTCTGCAGCAATAAACGCGTCGCCCACTGATTTTGCCTGACTCGGAAGAAAAGGACTATGGCCAAACCGATAGTTGTATTGCGGATTGGCGTCTGCGTTGTGGGCGGTGTCCTTATCACTCCCGGAGTTATTGCCAGGGCAAGCATCATCAAAGCCAGCGCCCATCAGGGCAGTCATGGCCAGAGCAGCAGCTGCCACTGCGGTAGCTATCCCAGCAAAGTGAAATAGCCCGTTGTTATTTTTTTGTGTCAACACAGCGGACGCCCCATTTGGTTTGTTTGCAGGTGTGAGGCATAGAGAATTAACACATTTCAGATGGAATTTCTATCGGGAATTCTCAGTTGGCCATTCTGGATCGATTTTTCTTTCCATGAAGGTTTATCTAAGGTGTATCTGAAGATGAATTAGTGGCTCGGCCCCCTGCAAATGTAGGGCTTGGCAAAGTCCAAAACTATTCTGCTTTGACCGTAGGTACGCCCTGCGGGTACTGAGAAAGGGACGATCGACGCCGGCCAGCCTTAATCAGCAATGCCGCAACAATAAGAACCACAGCGGTGAAGGTAATTTTGGTCCATGGGTAAATATTGAAAATGGACTCACCCCAAACGCCATCCGGTCGCCTTGCGGGTCATAATGGACTGTAACCTTTGAGTCCCGTGGGTGCCGCCTAGCCCAGTCGATCGCATCCGTACGCGATTCTACTTCAGGTGTCTTGACTGTTCCGGTGCATTGCGGTTCCTGGGTCGTCAACGGAACCATGGAGCCGGGGCATTGACCTTGAGGAAGATCCAGAACCACTAGAAACTCCATCCAGAAGACCTGAAAGTTGCGCTGTCTGGTGCTGCTGGGCTTAACTTCCCGGGAATCTTCGCGCATCGAATAGACCGTAGCGGAAGCCGACGGCCATTGATGCTCCATCACATAATCCTGCCGAATAACGTTGATCCAGCCAAAGAAAGACAAGAACCCAATTACAAATGTGAAATAGCCGGCTACCCGAAGTCCGTTAGCTTGTGCTGGTGTGATGGACGATGACATTGGAAGGCAATTATCGGCCACCGCGATATGATGAGGCAAAGAAAAACATGCGGAACCGGGGTTACGGAAGGCTGTTGAAAGCCTTCCGTGGCCATTGCATCAACGCAGGACGATTTCAGCACAAATTAATGCAGCCGATACATTCCAGGTAGCTTCTTGCGGTTTGCCAGCGATTCGCGAGCTGCGACTTCCAGTTCCAAAATGGGAAAATACGATTTTAGCTCCGGGGATTAGCAAAACTTATGCCAGGAAGATAAGTGCTATGACATCGGCGTGGGTCTCAGGATAGAAATTCGGCCACGCGTTTTCCGAAAAACTTCTGCCGGGGGAAAAGTTTTTTCTGGAATTTCAAATTTAAATTGACAAAACGATTTTCTACTTTAAACTCTCCAGCAACTCTGAATCAGAAAAACTTACTTTGATCATTTGCGGGGGGATTTGCACCCATGGTCATAAGTCAGGTTCAGATTCAAGTTTGAGATTGCGGGTAGCGCGGGCTCGAATCTAGCAGAATCTCCCACCATCTCACGGCCATACCTGTTGTCGTGCATTTGTATAGGTTTTCACAAATCATTGAGTTTTTGCCAGAAGCATTGGGCATAGTGTCGCCAACTTAAGCCATGGAGCGACTGCTGGTACCAGTGTGCCTGACTACGCTGATCATTCGGCGACAGGGAACGTGTGTGTAAAAAGATCGAGCGATGGCCCAGAAAAATAATCGCAGGTTAATTCGCAATGTGAGAAGGGACCGGCAAGAAAGCCAGGATTGTCCCGTTCCTCCCGTGTATCTTGCGATCGAGTCGATCTCAATCTCCCGGGCACACACGTCTCTGGCTCCTGCGGAGCGAAGCTATTGGCAGCAAGTCTCCGCGTCTGCGGTACCTTTCGCATTTGACGGCGCGAGCTCTGAGATGGCGGCGGGCTTAACACACACTGATTTTCATTCCAGCAATCTTCCATTTTCATTTTCATTTTCCAATATCGCGGTTGAGAGTAAGCGGTCAGGCATGGCCATAGTGGCAAAGCAAGAAGAGTTCTGTTGCGGTCCTCGACAGGGGAATTGAATGCAATATCGGCGTCTTCATTTCGCGTTGCTGTTGATACTTTCCTGGGCCTTCTCGCCGGCAGGAGTTGCCCAGACAGCCACCTACCATCTGCACAAAGAAGCTTCGGCGATCACGGCGGCCGATGACAAGCTCTTGGCGGCCGGTCCTGACGGGACCAGCGTGGCCCTTACGACGACGCTCACCAGCAAAGCAGTGGGCGAGTATCTGATCAAGGAATTTGAAACGCAGACGGGCGACCCGAACACAGCCGGCGTGATTCCTTCAGGCTCGACGCTCACATTCAATGTGTTCATGAGAAAGACCGCCAACACAGGGACGGTATTTCCACGCGCGAAGATCAGGCTTAACAATGCCACTGGAACGCTTTTCTGCACGGCCACGGGAACTACAGCGCTTTCAACCACGGTTACCAAGCAGGCAATCAGTTGTACGACTACGGCCAATATTGCCATGGCCGCTACAGACCGCTTTTATCTTTGGGTCGGCGTGAATCTTACGGCCACTTCCAACACAGCGTTCAACGGCGAACTGGACATCGAAGGAACGCTGAACGGCAATTTTGATTCGAACGTAGTCCTGCCGCTGGGCTCTCCGGCGCCCACGATCACCAGTCTTACGCCAAGCACGGGCGCGGTTGCGAGTTCGGTGGTAATTGCGGGAACAAATTTCCGCAGCACGCAGGGCAGCAGCACGGTGAGCTTCAACGGCATTTCTTCAACGCCAACGGCGTGGAGCGCTACCTCGATTACCGCGCCGGTTCCTACGGGAGCGACCACTGGGTCGGTGGTGGTGACCGTAGGCGGGCAGCCAAGCAATGGATCGACATTTACGGTTACGCAGGCTCCGAGCATCACCAGCCTTGCTCCCA
>DASXIL010000217.1:0-11586 GCA_036497985.1 Candidatus Angelobacter sp.
CAAGTCGAATCCCGAAGTTGCGCAGTACCTGGAAGCCGAGAACGCGTATGCCGAGGGCGTGATGAAGCCCACTGCGGCGCTCCAGCAAAAGCTCTATGACGAGATGGTGAGCCACATTAAGGAGACGGACGTGAACGTCCCTTATAAGGACGGCGGATATTTTTATTATTCGCGCTGGGAAAAAGGGAAGCAGTACCAGATCTATGCCCGCAAAAAGGCAAACCTTGAAGCGGCGGAAGAGATCACGCTGGACCAGAATGAACTGGCCAAAGGCCAGTCTTTTATGTCGCTGGGTGCTTATGAAATGAGCGATGACGGCAACCTGCTAGCGTACTCCACGGACAACACCGGTTTCCGCCAGTATAAGCTGCGGGTGCGCGACCTGCGGACCGGCAAGGATTCCGATGTCATCGCCGATAGAGTTGGGTCAGTGGTCTGGGCCAATGACAACAAAACGCTCTTTTATACCGTGGAAGATGACAAGACCAAGCGCCAGTATCGACTGTATCGGCATGAGCTTGGGGCCGCGGCAGGGACCGATGCCCTGATCTATGAAGAGAAAGACGAGCGGTTCACGGTAAACGCAGGAAAGTCTCGCAGCGACAAATACATTTTTCTCCAGATCGGCAGCCATACCACGTCGGAGGCACGATATCTGGATGCCTCTGATCCAAAAAGCGAGTGGAAGCTGATGGCCCCGCGGCAGCAGGACGTGGAGTACTATCCGGACCATCACGGCGATCAGTTTCTGATCCGCACGAATGACAAAGGCCGCACTTTCCGGCTGGTCTCTGCGCCGGTGAGCGCTCCGGGGAAAGAGAACTGGAAAGAAATCGTACCTACACGGCCTGATGTGATGCTCAACGACATTGAAGTCTTTGAAGATTTTTATACGCTGGTGGAACGCGAGAACGGCTTGCCGCAGCTTACGATCGTAAAGTTTGCCGATGGCGCGAAGCAGCGCATTACGTATCCGGAGCCGGTGTACACGGCTTCTGTTCAGGTAAATCGGGAGTACAAAACAAACAAGTTGCGTTACGCGTACCAGTCTTTGGTCACGCCGGCGTCAGTCTTTGATTATGACGTGGAAAAGCATGCGTCAACTCTGTTGAAGCAGACTGAAGTGCCTGGCGGCTATGATCCTGCGAAATATCAGTCTGAGCGCGTATGGGCCACGGCCAAGGACGGCGTGAAAGTCCCTATATCTCTGGTGTACCGCAAAGACCTCAAGAAGGCTGACGGGTCCAATCCGCTTTACGTTTACGCGTACGGTTCTTACGGCATCATTCTTCCCGTAACGTTTGGCTCAACCCGGCTTTCTTTGCTGGATCGCGGCGTGGTGATGGCGTTTGCGCATATCCGCGGTGGCGGTGACATGGGCAAGCCGTGGCACGATGCCGGACGAATGATGAACAAGATGAATACGTTCACTGACTTCATCGCCTGCACGGAATACCTAGTGGCCAACAAATATGGATCGCGCGAGAAGATCGCCATCGAGGGCGGATCAGCAGGCGGATTGCTGATGGGCGCGGTCACCAACCTGCGTCCTGATCTGTTCAGGGCCGTGGTTTCGCATGTGCCATTTGTCGATGTGATGAACACCATGCTGGACGCTTCATTGCCGCTTACCGTGGGAGAGTATGAGGAGTGGGGCAATCCCAACGAGAAAGCAGCCTACGATTACATGGTGAAGTATTCGCCATATGACAACCTGAAGAAAGGCGCATATCCCGCGCTGCTGGTGAAGACCTCTTTCAACGATAGCCAGGTGATGTACTGGGAGCCGGCAAAATACGTGGCCAAGCTGCGCACACTCAAGACTGATAAGAATGTGCTGCTGCTGAAGACCAACATGGCCGCTGGACATGGAGGCTCGTCAGGACGGTACGACCACCTGAAGGAAATTGCGTTTGATTATGCGTTTATGCTGACGCAACTGGGTATAAGCACTGAGTAGTCAGCATTCAGCCAAAAAGAATGGCCGCGAATCACGCGAAAAAGCGCGAATTAATTTGAGATCGATTCGCGTGTTTCGTGACAATTCGCGGCCTGCTTGTCTCTGGGCTCAGGCAGAGATTTAGCACTGAATGCTGATAGCTGATTGCTGACCGCTTTTTTACGCTGCCGGTTTCTTGCTTCGGCCTTTCTTCAATTCTTCTTCACTCCGTTCGCGTGTTTTGCCGCTCGCTTCGCGGTGCAGAGGATCCGCGCCGGGGTCTTCGCCTTCCGACTTGCCGGTTTCAGGATTGGCAATATAGAGCAAGTCAGACAGATCGCTGGCGTGTTCTTCTTCTTTTCGCAGAAGCTCTTCCACCAGCGTTCGGGTTGTTGGGTCATTCGAGCCGAAGTAGCGGACCATTTCCTGATAAACCTCAATCACCATGCGCTCGGCAATCAGGTCTTCGCGGATCATCTCTGCCAGGGTTTCACCTTCAACATACTGTGACACTGAACGCTCCAGCAGGCCCCTGGGATCGAAATTAGGCTTGCCACCCAATTGCTGGATCCGCTCAGCGAGAGAGTCAGCGTGCTCGCGCTCATCGTCGGCATGCTCCTTGAATTCGCTGGCCACACTCTTGGCGTGAACGCCGGTGGCCATGAAGTAATGATGCATGTAGCGAAGCACGCAGACAATCTCAGTCGCCAGTGCTTCATTCAGGATTTCAATGGTTTTATTTACGTCGCCTTTATAGCTTTCGGTTACGGCGCCGTCTTCCATCTTGTGAATGGCGCGCTGGCGTATCTCCTGTATATCTCTAACAAAATGTGGCATAAGGGTCCTCGTCGGGCGGGATAAATTGGAAGTAACAGAGATAAGATTGCCGGCACACAAAACAGGATGTCTCACCCATGTTGGCCAGTACGTCCGCACGTAAAGGATGACGGCTAAGGCCAAAGCGGAACCAGTTGTCGCGCAAAGGTTTATAACTTCTTAATGTGCGATATCGAACAATAAATTGAACTTGTGGAGCGCAGGCAGTTTACCTGCTATGATTTCTCCGTCCTCGACTCTGATAGACACGTCGCCTGTTAGTGCCTGCCTATTTCTGCTGAGAACCATCTCTAACGTTAGTAAAGGACTTCCATGAAGAAGATTTTTGTAGGTAACTTTTCCTTCAGCCTTTCCGAAGACGAGCTAAGGTCTTTGTTCGCGCCGTTCGGAGCTGTTGACAGTGCGACGGTCGTAACTGACCGTGCCACTGGACGATCACGCGGCTTTGGTTTCGTGGAAATGCCGAACAACGATGAAGCGGAAAAAGCCATTGCCGGCTTGAATGGCAAGGATTCTGGCTGGCGTGCGTTGACCGTAAACGAAGCGCGGCCAAAAGTCGATCGCGGCGGTCGCGGTGGAGGCGGAGGCAGGGACGATTATTCCGGCCACGCGCGCCAGCCCCGCGAACCTCGCTGGTAAAAGACCCCAGAGCGCAGCAGGCTTGAAAGGAAGAACCTGCTGCGCGCGTTTCAAATTTACTCTCAAAATGATTGCTTCACGCATGATCAGGGGTAATGCTCGCCTTAGATCAAAGCGTTTTCCTCCGGTTCGTTCCCTGTCCAATCGCACACTTCGCAGAGCCTACTGACAGCAACCAAGAAAAACACAGACAAAAAAACGGCCGCACCCGTTTAAGGATGCGGCCAGTTGAGGAGCGTACTGAGCTGTTATTTCTGTTAGCGGATGCGGCGGGCGATCATCTGCCATGACGTTCCGTTCCAGAAGAGCAGACCGCGTACCTGAACGCTGCCGCCGTTGGCCACCGCGACGCGGCTGTCGGTTGAGGCGTTCTTGGTTACGTGAACCACAGTCTGTCCGGAGATGGTTCTCAGTGCAGAATCAGTGGCCAGATTGATATCGAAGGTGGTGGCTGCCGCATTGGCGACCACACCGGAAACACCTTGCTGTTGCAGGTTGATCTTGTCCGGGCTGATGGCGCCGCTGGCCGGTGGCACTGCCGCGTTGGTGTCAACTTCAATGCGCTGACCCTGATGGATGGTCGTTGCGTCAAAGGGGAACGTGGCGCTGGGGAGGCCGCCGCCGAAACCGTTGCCGGCTTTTACGCGGAACTTGCTGGCGTTGAGTCCGGCGATGTTGACGCTGAAAGATACGCCGATTTTCGTGTCGTCAAAGCCGTTGCCGATGCCGTCTTGAGCGTTCACCGTGAGCGTAGTTCCGCTGATGGCGGTGATCAGGCCTTCAACTTCTGCTCCGGTATTGCTTTCCAACCCTTCAATTTCCTTGGCGAACAAGCTGCCATCGGCGCGGGTGAATCCTTCCACGGTCACAACCTGGTTCAGCAGGCTGGCGACGCTGGTGACGCCATCCTTGAACTGCGTGGTGCCGTCAGTATTGAAAGTCATGGACGAGCCGGTCTGGCCGACCTTGAAAGTGAAGCTGGAGCCATTTACGGCGGTCACTGTTCCCTGCACATCTTCAATTTCGCCGTCATCGTCCTGCTGGTTGCCGGCCACTCCGGGGACCTTGGCAGTGATGTTGAATGAGGACGGGGTGAAAGCGATTCCGTTTACTACGCCGGCTGCCGTGGTGATGGAGGCACCCACGTTCACGTCAATACTCAGGACAAGCGGGCTGCTGCCGATTGTGAGGTTCGGGCTGAGTGGAACAGTAATGGATGCGCTGGCCGGGCCATTGATGTGCACTGGGGTGCCGGTGCCTGTCAGGAACGTGAGTTCGGAATTCGCCAAAGTAAGGTTCGCGGCAGAAAACGTGCCCTGGGGCAGGCTGCCAGTGGTGAATGGCTCAAATTTTCCCGAAGCGTGCGTAAGTTCGATCCGGTTGCCGGCCGGGACTGCCACTGAAACCGGGGTGCCGCCACCGGCTGGTGTGAGCGACAACGACAATACGGACACTTCAAAAGCAATTACGCTATCGGCGGGTGCGTCGCCAAAGCGAACCTGGGCGGAGTTGGCCCCGACGGGAGTTGGGGTTGGGTTGGGGTTGGATGCGACCCCTGATCCGCCACCGCCGCAGCCTGCGGCCAGTGCGATGAGCGCGACCAACATGAAAGTGAAAGTTAACTTGGCCACTTGGCTCAAAGAGTTTTTGGAAATCTGGGTGTTCATTTGTATCTCTCCTGGAGGGGACCAAGCTGCTAGATTCGGGATTTCTCAGTCCACCGTCGAATGTCTTTTGAATTTTTCGGGTCTGGTGATATGACAGTCACAAATGCGCGTGTGGAACAACTTTCTTGCGTCTTTTGTACTGTGCAAACGATTGCAAAGCCCTTGAAAAATCAGCGCGAAGACTGGCGACTGGGACAGGGTGCGCACCAGGATTAGCTGTGATCGGGGATGACCTGGCTTGGACACCGGGGCGCCGATGGCCTTAGAAAGGCAGAGAAAAGCCGGGGAGCCAGTCGGAGTTTAAGTTTTGAGGTTACTCGGTAATCCGGCGTGCCACCATATTGAACTGCGTTCCAGTCCAGAAGAGCGGTCCACGCACGCGAATGGCACTCCCATTGGCTACGTTAGCGCCGCGATTGTCCGTTTTTGGCTGCGTGAAAACATGGATGCCCGTCTCTCCGGAAAGCAGAGTCAGGTATGAATCTGCGGGCAGGAGCAGGTCAAAACTTGAAGAGCCTCCCGGCAGGGCAACGAAATTTGAAACGATTCCGCTGATGGCTTGCTGTTGCAGCCTTGCCTGAATCGGGACGATTGGCTGATTGGTAGTCACGGCGCTTTCAGTGATGATTTCAATCCTCTGTCCTGCTTTGAGGTGGGTTGAATCGAAAGGAAAATTGATTGCGGGCGAGGCAAGTCCTGACATGTCGCAATCGCCATAGTCTGTGGCAAAGGCGGTGCCTGGAAGGGACGAGATGTCCAACAGGAAATCCTGCCCAATCTGGGTGCTGCTGAAGCCGCTGCCGGCTCCATCTTGCGCGGCAAATTCCAACATAGAGGAAATATTGAAACTGCCGACTACTGTAATGGTCCCTTCCACCTGGGAATCGTTCTGCCCCCCGAGCGCTTCAACGTTCTGCGCGAAGAGCGTTCCATCGGAGCGCGTGAACCCTTCAATCTGTACTATCCGGTTCTGAAGGTCTGGCAAATGAAGGCCGCTGGGAAACGTGGTGGTGCCATCCACCACGAACGGCAGGCGCGAGCCGCTCTGTCCTGTCTGCAATACAAATCCGCTGGTGGAGACTTCAACAACTTTTCCGGTCTCGTCTTCAAACTCTCCATTATCATCCTGCTGCCGGCCTTGAACCCCGACGGGCTGCACGCTGAATTTGAATGAAGATTCAGTAAAGCTGGTGCCACTAATGTTTCCCGCCCCATCAGTCACAAGAGCGGCCGGCAGGCTTATATCCAGGTTGAGCACTACCGGATCATTGCCAACCGTCAGCGGGGGATTGAAATTTATCCGCACGATCTGGTCCGCACCGTTAACCCGGTCGATCAAAGTGACGGGCGCTGGCGTTAGCAACGTCTTGGCATAGGTGAGCGAAGGACTCTGGATTGTGATATCTGCGGCGGCATAGCTCCCTGGTTTCAGGGGCATAACGCCCAGAGGCTGCATCTTTCCCGCAGTACGGCTCAGTTCCAGCCGATTCATGTTGACTGCGATCACGGAAGGAACGCCGCCACCGACTGGAATCAGGCTGATGGGATTGCCGATGGTTACTTCAAAAGAGAAAACCTGGTCTGCTGGAGCGTCACCCACGCGCAGTTGGGTAACGGTCATATTCTGGGTAGCTTGAGGCGGGGCCGAAGTTGATTGCTGCTGAAGCGCACCCGTACCGCAACCAGCCAGGAATGTGCAAAACAAAAGGCCATATGCAATTGTTTGCATCTTCCGTGGTAAACAAAGTTTCTTCATTCGGGTACCTTACTTATGGGAGCTGGGGATTAAAGCTTGCAAATGCAAGTACATGCATCCTCAGCGCCTTTGAGTTTCCTCTTGCCAACAATACTGTGAGTACGCAATTTGAGTGCCCAAAGGGGAGAACCGGCAAAGAGGTTGGAAACGGTTGCAGGATTTGACCTCCCGGCAACCTGCAGGCGATAATTAAGAATCGAACGAACGTTCGGTAACCTTAGTCTCTATGGCACTGCAAAACACTGAAACCCGCTTGTCTGGCTATGCCTTTGATGGACGCAAAGGGCGGACGGCCCTTTCATCCGGGGAAGAAGGGGTGGATTCTCGCTTTGACCGCAGGCTGGCCAAGCTACTGCACCACGCCGCGCAAATCTTCTGCGAAAAAGGCTATGAAGGCGCTTCCATGCGCGACCTTTCCCGCGCCGCCGGAATGTCTCTGGCCGGTTTGTATCATTATTTTGAGTCCAAGGAAGACCTGCTTTACCTGATCCAGAAACATACGTTTCGCACCATTATTGAGCGGCTGCAGGAACGGCTAAAGGAATCCAAGGACGCGGAAGAGCGCGTGCGCATCTTCATCGAGAACCATCTGGAATACTTTTTAGCCAACAAAGAGGCCATGAAGGTGCTGACGCACGAGGATGAAACGCTCAAGAATGGCCGCGGCTCTGAAATTCGCGCGATCAAACGCGAGTACTACAAAATCTGCCTGGACCTGCTGGAAGAACTGCGGCGTGAAAAAGGACTACAATTTTCCGGACGGCTTGCCGTGCTGGGACTGTTCGGCATGATCAACTGGATTTACACCTGGCATAACCCGCGCGTGGACCTGGACGCCGGAGCCATGGCCGAGGAAATGAGCAACCTGTTTTTGCGCGGCGTGCTCAACCCCGGCAAAACCAAACGCAAAATCGCAAAGACCAACGCCTGACGGCATCCCTGAAACAAATCAAGATTTGAAATCCATAAGGAGCTTTTGAACCATGGCGACAACCACTGCAACGGAAACCAAGACCCTGGTGAACTATCGCGTTGAAGACGGAATAGCGGTGATCGAACTTTGCGATCCGCCGGCAAATACTTACACCTATGAAATGAATCGGCAGCTTGATGAATGCATCCTGAAAGCGCGCATGGACAATGACGTGTACGTGCTGCTGCTTACCGGCGCGGGCGATAAATTTTTCTCTGCCGGCGCCAACATCAAGATGCTCTCCAGCGTCGATCCCACGTTTAAATATTATTTCTGCCTGCATGCCAACGAAATGCTGCTCCGTTTGGAGCACACGCCCAAGCTGGTGATTGCGGCGATCAACGGCCACTGCGTGGGCGGCGGGCTGGAAATTGCTATGGCGGCCGATATCCGGATTGCGCGGAAGGACGCAGGCAAGATTGGGTTGCCCGAAATTAACCTGGGCGTCCTGCCCGGGACCGGCGGCACACAGCGCCTGAGCCGCATTGTGGGCAAGAGCAAAGCTATTGAACTGATGGTCACGGGCAACACCTTTACTTTTGAAGAAGCGAAGGAGATGGGCATCATCAACGACATTTACGAGCGCGACAATTTTATGGAAAACATCATGGAATACGCGCGGCAGTTCACTCCTCCAAACAAAGCAGCAAAGGCCGTTGGCAATATCAAACGGTCCGTGCAGAGCGGCTGGGAAGTTCCCATGGAGTCAGCACTGGCCATTGAGCGTGAACTGCAACAGCGCCTCTTTGCCAGCGACGACGCCAAGGAAGGCCTGGCTGCGTATGTGGAGAAGCGGCCAGCGACGTTTAAGGCAAAGTGACGCCGTTTTCGCGGCGTCCGAGCCGCGAGGCGTCATCCTGAGCGAGCGAAGCGAGTCGAAGGATCTGTTTTCACGGGGTGGAGTAGGCCTTCAGGCCTGCGTCAGCCTAAGGAAATTCTGGCTTCAGCCACTGCAGTTACCTCAGCGGCTAAAAGCCACCAAAGAAGCAGCTTATCCGCAGGGCTGAAGCCCTGCTCCACCCCGCGCACGCGGACAGCTAGCAGCCACTTGCTAGCAGCTAGAGGCTACCAATGATCGCAGCAACAAAAGCAAAAGTTTCTCCCGGCAAATTGCTTATCGATGGCAAGTGGTCGGACGGATCGGGCAAGACGTTTGACACCTTCAACCCCGCAACCGGCGAAGTGCTCACGCAGGTCGCCGAAGGCGGCGTCAGCGGCGTTGACCAGGCAGTGGCGGCGGCGCGCAAGGCGTTTGACGACGTCAATAGTCCGTGGCGCAAGATGTCTGCCAGCGAACGCGGCAAGGTGCTGTGGCGCATTGCCGACCTGATTGAAAAAAACATTGAAGAGCTGGCAGAACTGGAGACGCTGAACAACGGCAAGCCGATCTTTGAGTCGCGCTATGTGGACATGCCAATGGTGGTTGACGTTTTCCGCTACTACGCGGGATGGGCGACGAAGATCCACGGCGAGACGGTCAACACCTTCAGCAATGCATTTACTTACACGCTGCGCGATCCTGTGGGCGTGGTGGGCGCGATTGTGGCGTGGAATTTTCCACTGCTGCTGGCCAGCTGGAAGCTGGGGCCGGCGCTGGCATGCGGCAACTGCGTAATTTTGAAACCCGCAGAGCAGACGCCGCTGACGGCCTTGCGCTTTGGTGAGCTGGCGCTTGAAGCAGGATTGCCTGCCGGTGTGCTCAACATTGTGACCGGCGGCCCGGAGACCGGCGCAGCGCTAGTGAAGCATCCGGGTGTTGATAAGGTTGCTTTCACCGGGTCGACGTCCGTCGGCAAAGAGATCATGCGCAGTTCGGCGGACACGCTTAAACGAGTGACGCTGGAGCTGGGTGGCAAGTCACCCAACATTGTTTTCGCCGATTCTCAGATGGATTCCGCAGTGAAAGGCGCGCTGAACGGGATCTTCTACGGCAAGGGCGAAGTATGCTGCGCCGGTTCGCGCCTGTTCATCGAGAAGAAAGCCGAAGACGAGTTCATGACCAAGCTGGTGGAGTCGTCAAAGAAGATCCGGCTGGGCGATCCGCTCGATCCCAAGACGCGGCTTGGGGCGATCGTCAGCGAAAAGCAGATGCAGACTGTGCTTGGCTACATTGAGACCGGCAAGAATGAAGGCGCAAAATTGCTAGCCGGCGGCAAGCGCGCGCAGGTCAATGGCGATCACGGATATTTCATTGAGCCTACGATTTTTGGCGGCGTGAACAATGACATGAAGATCGCTCAGGAAGAAATTTTCGGTCCGGTACTGGCCACGCTCACATTTGACGACATTGAGCAGGTGGCAGAACTTGCGAACAAGAATATTTATGGCCTGGCCGCTGCGGTCTGGACGAATGACATCAAGAAAGCGCACCAGCTTTCGCGCAGGTTGAAAGCCGGAACGGTGTGGATCAACACTTACGGCGTGATGGACGCGTCGATGCCTTTTGGCGGCTACAAGCAGTCAGGCTTTGGGCGCGAGCTGGGCTTGCATGCGATTGAACATTACACGGAATTGAAATCAGTGTGGATGAACCTATAAGAATCAGCTATTAGCTCTTGGCTATTAGCTCTTAGCAAATGTGGTCAGCATCAGTGGCTTGGTTGACCATTAGATTGTTAAGGGAAGTTGCAAAACCAATGACGGCACAACCTGCCATTTCGATGATCGATGAAGAACACTATCGCAAGCTGGAGCGCATGTATCTTGCAGCGCCAATCAATGAGTTCTTTAAGCCCGCGATCCAGATAGGGCGGGGAACAGCCGAGATCCGAGTCAGCGTAGACAGCCGGTTTTTCCACGCTGCCCAGGCTGCTCACGGCGCTGTGTATTTTAAGAGCCTGGACGATGCGGCGTTTTTTGCTGTGAGCTCGCTGGTGGAAGACCGTTTTGTTCTTACCAGCAACTTTAATTTGTACATGCTTGCGCCAATTGCAGCAGGCATAATTCGCGCGGTCGGGAAAGTGGTGAGCGGCGGCGGATCGTCGTTTCTGGCGGAGTCGGTGCTGTACAACGATCAGGAAGAAGAGATCGCGCGCGGAAGCGGAATGTTCGTGCGAAGCAAGGTACGGCTTGACCCGGAGATGGGTTATCGCTAGGGGCGACAGCGCAAGGTTGCAAAGATATTTATAGGAGTAAATGATGCCGGGAAAAATAATGAAGATAGGGTCGTTCAGTGATTGGGAAGGGCTGTTCAAGGGCTGGCGCGAGGAAATCGGCGTCAATCACGACGACATTCGCAATTTTAAATTCGATACGTTGTACGGCGCGATTGAGACCGACGAAATTTCTTTTGGCTATTACAAGGGCCGCAACAAGTGGGAAAACGTCCGCCAGATTCCTACGCAGAACATGCGCGACGCGCTGATGAACCTGATTGTTTACCAGGGCGATACCGAATTTGCCAGTGTGGAGCAGCAGCGCTGGTTGTTTGAGACCGCGCCCAGCGATTATGACCGCTCGTCGCTCACAAGGGTGATGATTGAAGAGATGCGTCACGGCTGGCAGATGTGCGCGCTGCTGATTGACCACTTTGGCACCACAGGCAAAGTGGAAGCGCAAAAAATGCTGGAGCGCAAAGCATACGAAAACAAGCGGCTGCTGGGATCGTTTAACGAAGAGTGCGACAACTGGCTGGACTTTTTTGCTTTCACCGACTTTGTGGACCGCGACGGCAAGTTCCAGCTGCAGATGCTGAAGTATTCAGCCTTTGCGCCGCTGGGCCGCTCGATGAGTTACATGCTGCGCGAAGAAGCTTTCCACATGGGCACGGGCAACA